>DATADQ010000239.1:0-11106 GCA_036258455.1 Nitrososphaeraceae archaeon
ATGTACCTGGTGGCAACGGAAATGAACCTTGCACCATGTCCTCTAGGAGGCACATACGAAGAGCTAGTTAAAGATTGGCTAAATTTGAATTGGTTTGAAGAATCTCAAGTGGGAACTTTTTTACTCGGTAAAAAAGCAAAAAACCTATGATATGTCTATGAGATCTTGGCATAACGAATTCGTTTCCACAAAAGGTATAGATTATTGTTCGTGGGTAGATAATTGAATTGCATCATGCAGTTTCCTAGATCTCTAAATAAAAATATAAAGATAGGATTAGCACCGGGCGTGTCCAAGTTTGTTGTTGATTCTGAATCTCTTTTTATTAAACGTGATAACCAGCTTTTCAGGCTGTCGTCATCGTCGGACGTAAATAGGCAATCAAGGATACTTGACGTCCTAGAGGATCCGAAGAAGCTGGCTGAAATAGCAAAAATTCTTGCTGAATTTAAGAGGAAGGATCTGATTGCCTTTCTCAGAAACCTATACAAACTTGACCTAATTGAGCTTGAAGAATTGACTTCCGATAGAAATAATAGAGCGGGTATGGCCGATTATGGCTCTTCTTCTGAAGTCTATGAACACGGATATCTTAACGGTATAAGCGCTGAGAGGTTAACTGGCTCTAAAGTACTTTTAATGGGCAACGGGGTTCTCAAAGACAAACTGGCTGTATACTTTAGAAACTACGGTATTCAATACGAAACAATATCCACCTCAACCGTAGTCGGCCAGCCCTCTAGGAAGGAGGTTGATCCCGCCTGGATGAAGGGAACTCAAAAAAAAGAGCAGCTCCAAAGACCTGTTTTGCTTAATACCGGCTATCCTTCTCTAATTAGTCATTATGATCTTATTGTAGCGGCACAAGATTATCCAAACATCATTTTCTTTGAATCAGTAAATAAAATATGCTTTAATCAAAAGAAACCATGGCTGCGCGTGTCTATTGACGACAATATCGGGTTTTTGGGACCCTTGGTCATTCAAGGACAGACAGCCTGCTACAATTGTTGTGAATTACGCCTTGTTATGAATAGTCCATATTATGAATATTTTCTTTGGAAATATAGGGAACACATTCCAGAGCGCCGACTACCACCATTAAAGCTTTTCGCAGATGTACTTTCAGCTTTATGTATCAACGAAGTTATTAAGTATTTAACAGAAGACGACAAACCTGAAACAACAGACTATCTGTTGTTGTTAGATATCAAAAAGATGCATTTATCGAAACACAAAATATTACAATATCCAAGTTGTATATATTGTAACCCCCACCTTGTGCCCAAACGGAATGCTTTGAAGCTAAGACCAATAGGTAAGGCATCGAGAGGGTTGAAAGAAGCGCATACAACAGAGGGGCTAAACTCGATGCCAAATAAGCTTTTACAAACGCTGAAGAAACTGGAAGATGAAAGGACCGGGGTAGTTAATAAGTCGGAGAAATTATTCGACTCTAACCACCTCGGTGTAAAATTTCATCATTTTTATAGTGTAACTAGTCATAGCCCCTTGAGGATTGGGCTAAAGCAGAATCCTTACTCAGACATATTACTCTCGAAGCACAATTTGATCGAACCTTCTCCTTCCGGATCTGGATTTTCGCCCATTGAAGCTGAAGTAAGTGCATTGATGGAGGCAGTGGAAAGATATTCAAGCAGAGTAATAGAGGAACGGCGTCTGACATGGTCCCGCTATAGTCGGGTAAGGAAAATAGCAATTAATCCACTGGATCTGGTTCTATATTCGGACGGACAATATGATAGAGCAGAATTCAAATGTTCCAGATATTCTCCTGATTCTGAATATCCTTGGATTGAAGGACTAGACCTTTTCACCGGCAAACGAGTCTTAGTTCCCGCAGATTTCGTATTCTATCCACCATTTCGAAAAAGGCCTTTGGTACTTGAAACATCAAATGGAGCCGCAGCACATACAGACACGGTGCTGGCCACATTAAACGCCCTTTACGAAGTCATAGAGCGGGATTCGTTTCTGATTATGTGGCTTAACAGATTGTCTATGCCCACATTAGACATCGATAGACTTCCCTTTGGATTTAATGAATCAATAGGACTCATGAATGAATTCGGAATGGACGTGAAGCTTATGCACATTATTAATGACACGAAGATACCAACCGTAATGGCCGTCTGTTACAATAAAGCACCGGATAAATATCCTGCCATGGTGATTGGCACAGCATCACACATAGAACCTGAAGTCGCCATAAAAAAGGCGCTATTTGAGATGGAATTCCAACTTATTATTTACTTAGAAAATCCCATGGACGGGAGGATTCTTCGTCCCGATCAAATTTCAGCTAGCTACGAGCATCCGATGATGTATTTAAACCCTGAGAATCGTAGGTATTGGGAATTTATGATAAGCAGTGAAAGAAGGACCGTGCTTCCTAGATTAGCAAAAAAACCAGAGGATGACAATTATAACTTACTTATGCGAATAGTTAGATCGTTAAGTAACATGAACCATAAGGTTATTCAGGTTGATATTACCCCCCCAGATATTAGAGAATTGGGATTAAACGTTGTGAAGGTGCTGGTCACAGGGTTCCAGCCACTTTATTTTAAAAACGAAGCACGCCTGAGTTTAGAGCGCTTAAATGAGGTTCCATTACGTTTAGGTTTTAGTGCAACGGCGGCGCGAAAACTCAACATCGCGCCGCATCCTCTGCCATAAATATCCGCTGGCAATCTAACTTCACTATGTATAATTAAGAATTAACATTACCTCACAGCAGAAATTCTCATGCAAAATGCCGAGTCCATTAATCAATGATTTTTACCTACTTTTATTCAATATTAATTCTCTGGATCATCTTATAGGAGCTGACAGGGTAGACAATTATCGTATTTATTTTTCATCACCCATAAATAATTTGGTTTCCGATTACCATCTACATGACTAAGAAACAAAATATCGACTTAACTATTGAGGACCTGCATGCTACCGCTAAGAATAAAAGTGTTGTTGCAGGCGGCGGCAGCAGCAGTGGTAGCGGTTAGGGGTCCTCCCCTTTTTTTATACGGTGTAACGGTTCGAGTTTCGAAGATATTAATGAAGTGTTAGGCAGCACCATAGGTATGACCTGTTATACAACCCTATATGTATTATATCTATTTATGATAGGCTGACTCCTCTCGTATATCTCGTCTGCGCTAAGTTTAAATAAACGCTTGCCTTGATGACACGCAATGAATAAAAAGCAAAATATCGACTTAACTATCGAGGACCTGCATGCTAGCGCTAAGAATAAAAGTGTTGTTGCAGGCGGCGGCAGCAGCAGTGGATAAAGAGAACTAGACCTCTACTTATTCTCTTTTTTTATGCCAAGGGTTACCTGAAGGCGTACCCTGTTCAGTCATTATGATTTTTTTGTAATCTGCTTGTGTCACCGGATGCCGTTTCGATAAGCGATGTTATGGTAAACAGATTGTCAATTCCTACTCGGGTATGGTCTTTATAATTTTTCAGTATTTCTTCTATTCTGTCGAGGCATAAGAGACCTGAGATCTCTTCGCAATTTTTTATCTGACTTCGAATAGCCTTTATCCTCGGATCGCCTTCGGTGACTAGTGTTTTTTTTGCAATCCTTCTTACAATTTTTTTCAATTTTGGATACTTGTAATTGAGGGACTGCAGAAATTGTAGTAACCTATATTTTTTTGATAATATTGAACATCCCCAATTCGAATTGTTAATCGCGGAAGCGGATGGAGATAGTGCGAATAAGAACTGGCGATACAAGTCTCCCGGTGAATTGTTCTTGCCAACACAATTTATTGCATATTCAAAAAAAGGTACAGAATAAAATGGCGATACGCTCCAAAAGTAGTACCTGTATATATCCTCAGCCTCATGATCGATCTTAAAAGTGGTTTCGTAAAATAGGTAATGGACGTATTTGTAACTTTGATTTTTTTCAGGATATAAAGAAAAAATACGTTTAATTTCGATCATTATTTGTTCTTCATCGACTCGTAATAGAGCAGCAACATCGCTCAATGAAAAATACCCCCTTCCATGAATGATGTGACGGACTAGATGGTCAAGGTTAACCTTATGTTTTCTTCTCCTTTTCCACGGTTTAATATCAGCAAAGATTATGTCTCCACCGTGACCAGTAAAAATGGTAGTGTCTGAGGGAGAATGTCCGTCTTTTAGGACCTCAAGGAATGGTAATAAATAACTATATGCCAAAGGACTTAAGCCATTCTTAATCATTAAAAAAGAAAGTAAATGTGACCCTTTAGGGTCTACAGCGTAGCTTTGCCACCCTAGCCCTAACAGAGTTGCTATCTGACGAGCTATTTGTGTTTCTGGAGTACTCCCTACTATCGTGGTCTGCCCAGGCAGATAAAAAGTTACAGCGTTACCAGGTATTTTGTTTTTGTGGAAGCTTGAAGCGACAGCTCTCGAATCAAAGCCACCGCTCAAAGAGATTAGATTTCTGCCATTATCATTTGCTCTATTCTTACATGCTTCAGAAAACAGAGATACTAGTCTTTGTGCACTCTTCTCAATGCTCTCATTATCATATTTTTTTTCTTCAAAGTTAAAACAGAAAAGGGTATCTATCTTGATCTCCGAGTTTATGTTGTATATTCTCAAAATTGATGCTGGTTCTAATCGATACATATCACTAAAAATTGTCCTCTTGCCAAAGGTGTGGTAAAATAAGAGATACTGTGCAATTCCCATTTTGTCATATCTACTAGCGTTATCCTTATGATGAATCAATTCTGACAATATTCGGGCTTCTCGCGAAACGATCAGCCCTTTATTCTTATCATGATAATAATAAAGTGGAAGGCGACCTAGGACATCATTTACGATAACAAAGTCTTTGGTAATTTTGTTTAGGGCATAAATTATAAAGTCACCGTCAGATTCAAGTAACCAATTGATAATTGTCTTTTCATGTTTATCTACGTCTGACTTAGAATCAAACACATAGTTCATCAAATGATTTATTTCCTTTTGTAATGCGGAAGCTTTCTTATTGTATATTCTTCCTTCGATACATACCCAATAGTTATTATCCTGTAGAAAATTTATTGGATAGCCAGGATATCGGGTGCATGCTATCGTGTAGGGGTCTTCTTTCATTAGAATTTCCGCTTTGTAGCCTTTGTCATAAATTGTTGAGTTTAGCGCTTGGAAGAATGGATAATCAGAATTGCTTTCTGCTTTCATTCCAGCTTCAGAAACATCATACTTTAAACTGAGACCAGGCATGATTTCGATAGTCTGTCATTGCCTATGTGTTATTTAACCTATGCGTTAGGTAGTCGTTGGAATTCCCCACCTGGCCGATGATCGCAATTAGAAAATCTTGGTTAGAATTCTATAGTCACTATTTAAATGTGGATAGTCTTAGGCCTCTCACATTCTTAGACCATGTAACAAGGAAATCAAGACAAAAAATTCACACAAGATAGAATCCCTTAAAAATCTGCCGACTTACTTATATGACTTTATATCATTTCCACAGATGAGATATAAGATGCCTGTGAAGCCATCAGAGATGTATGTTGATTTTCCTGAATATTCCATCCGTTTCATCTACATAATTAAATGATTATTTCTAGGTTTATTTGTAATTAGTCTCTACTATCAATGTTTTTATAGGCGGATTGGCTGATTATCAAAATTATTTGTATGATATATTTGTCATAAGGTCGAATTCGCTTCTATATTCATCTAGAGTTGAAAAGATTTTCAAGTCGCTATCACGGCAGTATTCTGTAGCCGTTCTTGGATGGAACCGGGAAGGACTATCAAAGGATTTATTGGACACATCTTACGAAGGTCATATCAAGCTGCTTGGTTTAAAGGCACCATTTGGCAGCGTGTCTGTGATCGCATATCTTCCGCTGTTTTGGATATGGATTATCTTGCAATTGTTTCGATACCGACCACGGGTAGTTCATGCTTGTGATCTAGATACCGTCATACCTTGCTACGTTTACAAGAAACTCCTGAGAAAGAAACTGGTCTTTGATATATGTGATAGATATGCAATGGCCTACGTTAATCCTAGACATCGAATACTGTACAGAATAATAAACGTATGTGAGGAATTAATCGTTAGGAGGTCAGACACAGTCATACTAAGCTGGAACAAGGTAGTAGGCACCTTTCGGACAAGGCCCAGGCATTACAGTATCATAGTAAACTGTCCATCTATTGCAGGATTAAACTCAGGTCCAGCCCCAGCAGAATCTCACAATGATAATCTCAATGACATATTTACTATAGTTTACACAGGTGGTATCAGGAAAAATCGTTCACTGGAGAACATAACAGAAGCAATAAGCCGAGTAGATAATAGTCAGCTCATTATTGCTGGAAGGGCCATCGATCTAGAACTGACTGATAAGATTCTTAAAGTTCCGAATGTAAAATATAAAGGAACCTTAACACCTCATGATGCATTGCGTTTGGAATCAGCTGCTGATGTCATAATTATATTGAATGATCCAAAAGTCCCATGGAATAATCTCTCAGTTCCCACCAGAATATTTGAGTGCATGTTGTTGAGAAAACCGATAATCACCAATATGGTCCCGGAGCTAATTACCGAATTCAACTGTGGATTGCTGGTAGATTATAATGATATAAAACAAATCGAAGCTGCCATTATTGAATTACAAAATAACCCTATGCTACGTACCAGTCTTGGAAATAATGGTTATCAAGGATTTCTTAAAAGGTATAATTGGAACGTAATGGAAAAGCGGTTGCTAAAAATTTATGAGGATTTAGCTTTGCAATAGTTTTAGATGAACCTGTTCCCTTGTTAAGCTCATTCCATTGGTGATTAATGCGATGGTGCAACATTGATTTACTTGTATAGCAGGGTTCTGCTGTGCGGAACTGGCTATGAACGATATAATTTGATGACTTCATCTATATTTCGAGGAATAACAACTTGCTGCGATCAAAGCCTATTAAGATGCAATCTTTAGAAGTTTAGCAGCCTGTTAATAATTTGTAGTCTTGACTTCTTTGAATTAAATTCCCGTCTGTAATGCTCTTGCTCATTTTCTCTATTTGATACTGATTCTAAGATAGAAGGACTGCAAATGAAAAGCCGATATAGTGGGAGATAAATATAATTATTACCTACAATTCTGCGAATCGCAAAAGCCGCTGATTTATTTCCTGATAGCGATATACATTAACAGTCCCGCTAGTCAACATAATGTCATTAAGACCGAAAGGCAACAATATACCCAATGTTAGACTAAACTGTTCTACTACTCTTGCCCAATATTTTTTCACATCGTCTAATTAAACTTCTAAGTAGTACTATTGACCGTCTGATAGTCCTGCTTTTGACTACGATGAGTAAATTAATATCACTTTCAAGGAACAATTTTCCACCGTGATACCCAAAGCGTGGCTAGTCCCTTGCAATGCTGCCAAAGAGAATTAAGAAAATCAGATTATCCCTATTAATGCGATCAAGCACATATATCAGAACCATGATTGCAAGAAATAATATGAAGATCAATCATTTTGAATTTTGCAAGAGACGAGCTTCCTGACACCAAAGAAAAATGCTTTCGCCCCAAGAATCTCATTATAATATAGAAATATTGTCATTAGTTATCAGGAGCCATATAGTCAGCATTAGTTCACTCCGATATCTTTTCAAATTTTGAATGAAAAGGTTAGTATTAAAGCAAGGTAGACCAAACTTTTTGCCTATTTTGACCTAAAGGCAGGGTCTCTCGCCTGCTTTCGATAATTAATCAGCTTTGCTAACATAAACACTACCTCCTTCCAGTAAATCTAGAAGAGACATAAACATGAAGTTTCTATTGTCCACGTTATACAATTCAATGCAGGGCAAATAAGTTAAGCACTATAGCGGAACCTATCCTAAAATAGGTAGAACTCAGTATTACAGAGAGGAGAGCGTGCACGACAAAGACTCTCACAAAAGGTTTCCTAGAAATATGATTTGCTTTTGTCCCCCTTCCTGACTTAAGCCCTTCAATCAACAGCAAGGAGTTAAGAGAAAAGAATTGTTTCTTCTTTTAATGAGGATGGGATATTTGTTGTTTAATGTACATACATAATCACAAATTTTATTACGACTTGTAACCAACATTCAGCAGTTATATTGACGAGGGTAAGAGAGTCAGGCAACAAGAATAAATCTAAAGGACAAGATTTTCCCTTGGTTAGTGTAGTCCTTACTGGTTACAATGAGGAAGATACTATCGAGATGTGTATTAAATCCATTTTTAACCAAACCTATCCAAACTTCGAGATAATTTATATCGATGCCAAATCTTCAGACGGAACATTCAAAAAAGCAATTGGTCTCGAAAGCATTTCAAAATGCTATAATGTCTGTAAACGTTACATAGCACTTTCCGTAGATAAAGTCAACTCTCCCGCAAAAGGCCGGAACTATGGAACCTCAATTGCGTCCGGTACCATTATAGCGTTTATTGATGCGGACTGTATTGCGGAAAGGGACTGGTTGGAGAGTCTGGTTAAATGCATTTCTACCAATACCAAGGTAGTCGGCGGCCCAAACATACTCAGATGCCTAAGCAAATCAAAGATAGTTGCAGCTATACATGATGTTCTTGGAACGTATTTTGGCAGCGGCGGATCTGCGCAATTTATGGAAATTAGTAAACCTCGCTACGTACGTGCTCTATCTAGCGCGAACTTGGCGATTGACAAAAAATTATTCTATGACCTGGGTGGTTTTGACGAAAGTTTAAGGTATAATGAAGATTCAGATTTGGGTCACAAACTACGTAAGAGAGGCTACAAGATCTTGTACTCTCCTGAAGCTAGAGTTAATCATTTCATGGGAATAGAATCTTACTCTGATTTTTTAAAAATCCTCAAAAAATATAGTTATGAGAGAGGAAAAAATATAAACAAGAAGCCGTGGCTTCTGTCAAAATCTATCATTTTTTCTATAGCATGCATTATTAGTGGTGGGTTGATTTTGGCCCAGTTTTTAATATTTAAAACAGAAGGATTATTCGTACTTTCTATGATCGCTTCTATCCTCGCTATTATTGCTGTAATATCAGCACAATTGGCTATACAAAAGAGATCCCCCAGCTTGTTGCTTTTGGCGCCAGCTATTTATTTTTCCATCTATTTCACCTACAATCTGCATTTCCTGAGCGGGTACTTTGATGGGCTGACTAGTTTCAAAAAATGAAAGTAAAAATCTCTCTCTAAAACAGGACCGTACTGGTATTAGTAAATCAATAGGATCCATTTTGCAAGCGACGGCTTATTATATACATCAGCTTTTTTCGCTTAAAGCGGATTTGGTCTTTTCAGCGCAGTCTAAAATCTCACAGTCAGAAACTAAATCAGCTTGTGATGGTTGGCCCTTGATGAGATAATTTTAGAAAAAATTGCACAAGTTGTATGGTTACAATTGAAAACCAGAGATATTCGTGACGTTTTGACCACAGCCAAGCTCACTAAGGTTCAGAAGGTGTAGAATTTATCACTACAGAAATACAAAAACAGAAACGTTAGGAATGGTAACAACCATGGACAACACATCAATGCACTCTAAGGTCTAAGGTTAGGTCAAGTACTCATTAGTCTTGTCGTAGCTTTCCTTTTAGCAAGGCAATCATTGTATATAGGATGATGCTTGTGGCCAATAGTATCACGCCTATCACTGCTGCGCCTACGGAGATCAATATCTGCGGAATTGATACGTACTCTTTTTGTGCAAATAGCTCCAATGCATTGGCCATGAAAACGATTCCCGTTACCAAAAGTAGAACACCAGGTATACCATAGAATGTAAAAGGATGTCGTAAAGATATGAATCGAAAGATACTGAATAACACGCCAACACCGTGTTTTAGAGGGTTGTGCGTAGATGTCTTTCTGTCCTTGTCTTGATATGTGATCGTTACAGGCACCTCTTTTATAACCAAGCCCATTTCCCTTGCTTTCAAGAGTATCTCAGTTGACACAGACATTCCTTTTTCTAATATCTTGATATTAGAAAGTGCTCTTTTGTTATAGGCTCTAAAACCACTCTGAGCATCTGTAATCTCGCCGTAAGATGCATACTGGGCAATCCTAGTTATAGTCTTGATGCCAGCAGATCGGTACTTGGGTATATCCTGGTTATTAGGTTGGGCTAAGAACCTTGAACCAATGACTATGTCGGATTCTTCGTTTAGAATGGGTTCAATAACTCTAGGTATCTGATCTGGATCGTGTTGACCATCCGAATCCAGTGTGAGCATAACATCTGCGTCTCTTTCTTGGGCGGCTTGAAATAACGCTTTGATTGCGGCCCCGTAACCTCTGTTAACATAGTCTCTGATGATGACATCAGCACCTGCGTTATTTGCTATTTCATAGGTGTTATCAGATGAACCGTCGTCGTAGACTATTATTTTACTTGCATACTTTTTTGCCTTCGTAATAATCTCTCGAATACTTTGAGCTTCATTATACGCTGGTATACAAACAATTATTCTAAGATTACGGTGAGTACTAAAATCCATTATTAAGATTACATATTCAAATCGTATGCATGATTATATAGATTACTACAAAATTCTACTGCAAAATTAATATAGATTAGACTAAGTGTAAGAAAGAAAAGATTAGGACTTTTAGATAATCGCTCTTCATACTAAATACAGTACTAGGACCTCACCTCGGTACCTATAGAATTCGTCAAGGTAGTACCTCATTCATTATACTCTGGTAGTAATAGTTCCAATTTAAAAAATGAGTCGTTCTGCAGCATAGGACTAACAGCATTAGTTATTTAAAACGAAATTTTGCATTTATAGAAAGTGTTTCAAATAATTAAAAGAAGAAATTAAAGAGAAAAGGTAGAGTAGGTATAACCTACGTCGCTGATGGGCTTTCTTATTAAGAAGGTGGTTGTATTTCCCTCACGCTAAAGTTCATGATGTCTACGTCAGTAGCTCCATCCCACCTGAACGTGGCAATAGGTCCTCCCCATGTTATAATCTGGTCAGGATCTCCTCCGCACTCTTCACCAGTGTCACCCCATCCTCCGCTATCTATATTTTCGTCAACTTTTACCCA
>DATADQ010000240.1:0-13253 GCA_036258455.1 Nitrososphaeraceae archaeon
CGACTCAAGAGCATCTAGTGTGTTCTAATTTATCCTCAATAAAATAGATCATATTTCAAAATTCTATTGGGGCAGTATTCTAAATACCTTGCCTTGTCCAATAGATACTATATATAAGTAACCATCCGGACCTACTGTGAGATCAGTTATACCACCAAATCCCTCTCCGAATACAATATCTCCGACTCCAAAATTGACTGGGTTCTTAATATATTTATTAGCAAGGATTTCAGGAAGCACGAGATCATTCCTTTCGTCGTTCAATTTAAAGTGGTAAATGCGACCATTGTGAACATCTCCAACGAAGATATCATTTTTATATTGAGTTCCCAATTTGTCAGAATCTAAAAATACTATTGACGTCAGTCCAGAGCTTTTTGCCCAAACCAATTTCGGTTCGTCGTATTTTCCCTTACCATCAAACGTTACCAATTCTCCAGTATCAAATTTTTTTTGTGAAGATGAAAAACCATAAATTTGGTTCCAACCGCTATTGAACCCAGGATTTACTAGGTTTATCTCATCTCCATCGGCTGGTCCATTCTCTGTGTCCCAGAGGAAACCTGTTATGGGATCAAAATCCAATCCAAAACTGTTCCTAATACCATATGCATAATACAATCTTAATGGCATAGAATCTCCCAGTATCCCTTCTCCACTAGGATTGCCATCTTGTGTTATCCTTAGAATCCCGCTGCGTCCGTCTGCAACTGTTCCATCATCAAAGTTTTGAGTCTGTGTTGCCTGAAAATCAACTTTAAATGAGCCATCTATATCTCCTACTGGAACATATATGTTGTTGTCAGGACCAATTTCTATTGCTCCGCCATTATGTCTTGGTCCGGGGTTTGCTGGTAAATCCAAAAGAAGTATGGGATTTACAAGTTTATTATCAATTAATTCATACTTGTAAAGGCGATTTCCTACTGGTGCTGTGCCTTCCCTATCACTTCCATCTTTACCGTCCATTTCGGTAAAGTAGAGGAAAACATATGTCTTGAAACCGTCTTTGGAAACTGCAATACCACACATTCCTCTTTCAATAGTGTTTGCTACATCCACATCAAGAAGTGGTATGTCTGCAATTGTTCCTTTGTTAACCCTCATTACTGTTCCTTTGTCTTTTTCCAAAATAAGGAAGTCATCAGGACCCAGAAAAGCCATAGTTGTAGGTACGTGCAACCCTTCTACCACCTGCTCTACTTTGAGTCGGGAATCAAAGACTTCGGGATGGTTTGTACCTTTGTTAATCACCCGTTCTTTTAACTTTACTTGACCATACGTTTGATCAAAATAAATGGAAAAATTACACATAATAATAAAGAGAATGATAAGAATAACATACTTTTTCACCTTGGGTTGACAGAGCAAGATTAGATTCGCGTTTCACAGCAAGCGACGACAAATATTAATTTTCCTTTTCAATTCCAATTGTGGAGAATATGATTGAATCAGTGAATAATTATCCCTTATTTTTCAATTAATCGTGATGCATATACATTGGGTGTTTGTGATAGTAATTATTTTGTAACTTCACACCACAACAATTTGCAACTAATTTCCCCGTAAAGACTTTGGTAACATCCTTTGCAATATGTCTTAATTACAAGTTTACTTTCTGAAAATTCAAAAATAGTATTCGACGCTTGACAAACAAGGAATGTGCATCAGTTAGCGATACTTCTTGGTCTTTCCTTTATTCTGCATTTTTGTCCACATTTGTAACAGGTGAATCCAATTAGAGAACTAGCAGAGCTATTGGAATGGTCGTTTGTGAATCAAAATTGACACAATTTTTGGACCCAATGATTTGGAACAAAATTGTCACTAAAAGACGATTCAATTCATCGAAAATATTGAATTTCTGTACAATCAGAGGGTCATTGGGCTTTGAACTTGCCATATATGGGAGTTCAGCTAAGATTTTATAATTAAAACGTTTTGATGAGGCAGGTGTTCTAAATGATTTTTACACAATAATGGCTGTACGGTCAGTCTAGCCTTTTGAGCTTGTCGAAGACCGTAGGGTTAAACCGTGCTGTCTCCTCCTTTTATTTCTCTTTTTCTTGAAGGTTACCTCAAGCAAGCCGTTCAAAAAACTAGATTTCAGTACTTTAGAGTCTGTCTCAGCGGGCAGAAGTATGATTTCATAGTATTTTCTTTTTTCATTTTCAGCATTAATCTCTAATTGGTTATCATACACATTCATTTTGATTCGTTCTTCAGAGACGCCTGGAAGTTCTGTTATAACCTTCACTTCTTTAGCTGTTGTTATTACTTCGCATAATAGTTGTCTTTCTACGATACCACTAGCTTCCTCGATTTGCCTGTCCAATAGCTCAGTCATTTGGTTCAGTATCCATGCAATCTCACTTTTCCTCATATGGTATCCATTTGCCTTTAGAAATCTCTTAATTCTGCCGGCTGCCTGTTCGTCCATTCTAATCAATGTTCAACATTCTATTTATTCCTTGGATAGTAATTATTTTATAATTTGTTGTAAATTTTCCTAAATAGCAGATAAAACAATACAGTATAATTCTATCATAATCTCATTTTATTTTCTCGTTTTCCAGCCAATATGTTAAAATATGATATGTGCTCTGCAATCATAGTATCAGAAAATAAAGGCAATCCATTTGAAAGAAAATCATCATAACTCAGATGAAAAGGAAAGTTCGAATCAAGATGAACCTCCTGATAACAACAACAATCGGTTTAGGTGTGAAACAATAGAGGATGGGACAGAAGCTTTCATGCAATGGATGGGTTCGTCTGATAAGAAATCTCTTACCTCAGACAATCCAATAGTTTTAATTAAATTTGTCAATGATATGCATACAGTACTTTATGACACAACCTTATCGAAGGAAGTTGAAGTAAGATTGACAGGAGGCATACCGTACTGCAAGTACTGCAAATCTGATGAATGTGCGCATGTTGGTTTTACCATATGCTTAGAACAACTTGGAGGACATAGAAATGACGGTAAGGAAGAGACGATAGACGATATTGTCGGCTCTTGAATCTTAAGTCTTTATCGGATAACTCAGATTACTTCTTATTTCTCTTTAGGCGTAGTGAAAATCCTCCTTCCGAACTACCAGCATAACCTGCAAGTTTCCATCCCATTTTGATTAAATACGGCGTAATGAATGTTGTAATTATGGTCATGGTTCCTACCATTGGCAGCAAGAAGGAACTTGTAACACCAACGTCCGTTCCACCTTTAGCAACAACTAGGGCGAGCTCTCCTCCTGATGATGAAAGGCCAAAAGCAGTCCTTAAGGCTGTTTGAGTCGTGTATCCTTGGGATTTTGACGCTACATAAACGGTAAAGAATTTTGCTCCTATGGACACCAAAATTAGTATAATGGCTGGTACTATAAAGCTTGGTAGTAATGTAATATTCATTAATGCGCCGACTGAGACAAAAAATAATGCACCAAACATGTCTTTAAGTGGAGTAGTCAACACTTGGGTAACGGAATGAACTTTTGATTCTGCAATTAACACACCCGCAAAGAAGGCTCCTGTTGCTACAGATATTCCAATCTCAAATGCAATAAATGAGAGGCCAAATGCGACTCCAAGAATTGCAACAACTAGAACATCGTGCTGATTGGTTTTGCCAATCAGATTTACAAACCTTGGGATTGTCTTTGAGCCTATAAATAAAGCACCTCCAATGAATGCCAAGACTGTACCAATAGATGTGATTAACTCTATGCCAGACAGTTCTCCGCTAGAAGAAACTGATTGCAATATGGCTAGCATGGATATGATTATAATGTCCTCGATTACAGCAACACCCAGAATTATGATTGACGCTTCTTCTTTAATCATACCAAGTTCTTCCAACATGCGCATTACAATAACTGTACTTGTTACTGAGATTGCTAATGCTAAGAATAGGCTATCAGCCAGTGAGTAATTCAATCCTTGGCATACCAAGTAGCCAATTGTAAATGTGCCCAAAGCCTCGCTGAAGGCTATGACCAATGCCTTTTTACCAATTTTTCTTAATTTTTCAATCGGAAACTCCATTCCCACAACGAACAAAAGCAAAATTACTCCTATTTCCGCAAACAGATTAAGGACGTCAAAATTGCTGATTAGGCTAAACGGTGGAGTATAAGGTCCGATTATCATACCAGCAATAATATATCCTATTACCATTGGTTGCCTGAGCTTGTATGAAATCATTGCCATAATAGAAGCAACTACCATGATTATCGTAAAATCCTGTAAGATAGGACCAATTTCAATTACCATACTATTCCATCTACCAATATGATGTTACAGCTCTTTTTATAAATGTCTTGAAATTTTGATAAAATAAGAACTTCTAACTATAAATTAATAGAACAACAATTTTGTTACTATATAACAGACTAACAGTTGCGATTCTCATCAGGTAAAATAGAGTGAGATGCAAATCAGTAGACTTCGGGTGAGGCATCTCACTCAAAAAATGAGAATGGGGTTGGTCGGATTCGAACCGACGACCTCCAGCGCCCGAGGCTGGCATCATACCAAGCTAGACGACAACCCCTCAATAGTTTATTTCAAAATTCCCTTAATATAATATAAGATGCAGATTTGGAATACTGTTATTCAAATTCATCCATTAATTCAAACTTAATACTTCTAGAAGTACCACTTACTATATTTCTTTGAACCAATTTTCTTACTATATTTGCTGCAAACGGTAGTGCTCCAGTCGCACCGGGGGAATTGTAATTCAATATGTGTAATGAGGATTCATTTTCGACAAGTAAATTCTCAGATGCAAAATTCCCATTCTTATCAATTAATAACGATCTAATACCGGCCCTGCCCCTTTGTTTAAAATCAGAGGGATTCAAGGAGGGTAAAAATCTTCTTACTCTGTTTATCATATTTGTTTTCGAAAAAGAACTTGAAAATTCGTTTGATACCAATTGCAGAAACTGTTTATTTAAAAATAATTTTAATATTTCTACTTTGGTTGAGTGAAAAATTTTTGGGACAGCATTTTTCAAGTTATCATATATATTGTATGAATATGGCCCAAATACTGGAACCGCATTTGGTCCTACTTCGCATCTTCCATCACTTCTAATAATCCAATGGGGATCCAAAAAAGGATACTCTGTATATCGTGGCACTGAATAAATACTTCTTTTAGTAAGGTTGTTATATTTTTGTGGCGCTATCCAATATTCTCCTCTAAAATGAAGATCAGTGTATTCTTTCGCAAGACTTACACTGTGAGCGATATCAAGCGAATTGCCTCCGGCTGCATTTATTATGTAATCAGTAGTTATATTTTTAACAGTCCCAATGATTGTCATTTTTCTATTTGAAGCTGTTCTTGTGTTGTCGTAAATCGATCTGAATTTGTTTTCAAAAGAGGTATTACAGCCAAAATTGATAGCGTCTTCCATAAGTTTTTGATTTATGAGACCATAATCAGTCGAAGCATCTCGGAAACATACAATCCCAGACTCGCATTTCAGATTAGGTTCAATTTGTAGCATTTCATTTTTACTCAAAAATTTTACATCATCATTTTTCAATCCATTTTTGCGAGCCCATTGAATATGTTTATGCAAAACGTCAATTTCTTTGTCATTTAGTGCAACCTCAATTACTCCATCTTCTTTAAATGGTAAATTGTGTAGAGCACAATAACGCTTTATCATATCAAAACCCTTTAACGCATAGCTTGCAGTGGATGACTTCTTATCTGGATCATAATATAATGGAGCATGAACTTTTCCAGTATTCCTACTACTAGTATGAAGTCCAACGTTTTTTTCTTGTTCAATGACAATAATTGATGAATCTGTCATAATAGAAAGAAAATAAGCAATAGCACAGCCTAATATGCCTCCACCGATAACTGTGACATCATAGCTGTCTTGCAAATTGTTACCAACTACTACAATCGATCAAATTACTGATGCAACAATTATTACCACAATTATTCATAGGACTCTCAATTAGAATATCATTTCATTTTTTATTCTTATAATTTAGATGAAAATCTAGCGATTTGTAAAAAGCGACAATCGAAGATGCATTTAATATTTTTCCATCAAATAGTAACTTTTTCATTTCATCAACTCTCATAATCGTAGGCTCTATTATCTCCATCATACCTAATTCTTGCTTCCTTTCGTTAACTAAATCGTAACCGACAAATAAATTGCCTGTCTGTTCAAACATAGTATAATCTAATGTATACGAACCCAAGTTGATAATATTATTTGCCCTGTAGCCAGTTTCTTCTTTCAATTCTCTGTCCGCAGCTTCAACTGGCGTTTCACCAGTATCAATATATCCAGAAGGAGCTTCTATCTGATATGAACTAACCAAATGTCGATAGCTTTTAATTACTAGAATTTCCTCGTCTGAAACAAAGGGTACTATGGTCGAATAATCTTTTCTTCTCGCTCTGGTATAGACCTTCCTTTTGCTCTTAATGTCCAGTACGTCTTCATATAATTCGATATATTTATTGGAGTATATTTTCCGCGAAGATTCAAACCTCCAACCACACGGTAGACTCATGATTTTATTCATATTATTACAGTTATTTGCTTTTTCGTAAATTGCTTAGCTAAATTATGACTAGAAAAGTAACTCATATTTTTAATATTTTTTAAACTTTAATTGAATTAAACCATGTCCGCCCCAGCTCAAATATTACACTCCTGCAAGTTTGACACTTCCGTATAGGCAGGCATTTTGCAAATCTTTAATTTCATTAGGCTTATGTTTCCTGATTTCGACTATGTATCCACTTCTGGAATGATAAAAAATAACCATATCTGTTGGATAAAGCGACAGCATTGCATGACTTTCAGGATCCGATGACATATGTCTTAAATGTATCCGTTCCCATGAAAATAACTTATCAATATCTCCATTAAAGTGAAAATTACTGCCACATGGACAAGTTGAGTCCCTCCAATTTCCTTCCATATTTTTAAGCCACATGTTTCCTCTGTCAATGGGTCGCAATATCTGGAGTTGTATTATATCTTCATATATATTATTTCTCTAATTATAACGAAATCTCGATAATATTATTGCCGGCTTCGCCGTACTTCAAGACAATGTATCAGTCATTAGTCAACTGTCGTTGAATTAGTGCATTATTGGAATCAATACCATTCCAGACAATATCAAAACCCACTTTTGGTAAAAGCAAGGTAATACATTCGTCAGGAATATTGTTTTCACCTAGGAACCTAATAGCATCCTGTAGCTTCTTTATTTTTTCAAGTTCTGGTAACAATTCCTTAATTTTATCATTGGATATGATATAATTATCAACTAATAGGAATTCCTTGAGCCTATTTGTTATCAGTTTTGTTGAATCCTCATTGTTTGATTGAAGGGTTCTAGTTGTCTTCAAGACGGACTCAATGGGAATGTTAAGTTTATCTGATATTTCTTTAAGAAATATAACTTTATTTTGTTTGTCCCGAGTTATGTTTTCTATTTCTTTGATAATCGTTTGATGTAAATTGATTGAAATATCATCGATGATTTTAGAATCAATATCTTTCAGATATTTAATTATTGGACCAAAAGGTATTTCGTCTTTCTTATATAAAATTAAATGCTTTCTTGTTATAAATTTAGAAAAAACAGAGTCAATCCTTATCTTATCTCCATTTTCAGAAATATAGTTGTCCACATTCGCGGCGATTAACAAGTCGGTACTCAGCGAAGAAGCAGAATTCATACTTACCAAGTCTTTTATTTTTTCTAATTTTCTTTTTAGGTACTCTTTTGTCCAGAAACCTACTATCTCTAAATAGACTTTAATTCCATATTTTTCAAATACAAAATCAGATATGAAGGCTTTTCCATCGGACAGAATCAGAGGATCTGGCTCTCGTATGAGTTTCCATCCTGTAGAAAACTTGAGAAATTTATCCATAAATTTTTTTTCAACATTGCTATCAAAGTTATCCATATCATATTTATTAAATGAAAATGCAGGTTCTGAGTTAGGCTCTGGCCGAAATTGAGTATTTGATGCATCAAATAGTGGGAGATCCTTATCCTTGTGTGAGAGCTGAAATCTATAAGTTTTTTTTATACCGGAAATAGATTTTCTTAATATAGTTGCATCAATGGACCACATTTCGGTAAGTATTATTAATGGAATTAGTTTGGCCATTGCCATACCATATCTGTCTGTCAATCTTACTATGCTAAGGGGACCATCAACAGTACATATAACTCTCTTGTCATTTTTGCCATTCAATACCACATCTTGATTTTTTGTATTATCATTTGATTCTGATTCAAAATTGGATTCATGATAAAGAAAATACATCAATCCAAGTTGCTTTATTTTACGTAAGATTTTCTTCCAGTTGAAACCACCGTCAACACTGAATTCTAGTTTGACACAATTTAGTAATAGGGTTTGAAGAATGGAAATATTGTACCACGCGACTAGTTGCAATGGAGACAACGAATCAAAATTTTTCAAGTATTTGTTTTTATCAAGGTCATTCCACATTGCGACTTGCATTTCATCAATGGTTAAGCCGTTTTTTGAAGCAACTTTTTGAAGTATGTGCTTTCTTTCATCTTCCGTTACTGGATAACCGATCCGAGAAGATTCTTCAAATATTTTCTTTCTAAGATATATGGCACTTGTATTGTTGTTCCTACTGTCAGAAAATATCTTACTAGGAGATACATATTCACACCTTTGTTCTAAAAGGTGACAGATACCTCTGACAAGTTTATAATCTGTATATTTAGCTTCTAATTTAGAGAGATTCTCATCTACATTTGCCCTGGATAGTTCCTTTTCTGCCATTTCTTCAAACATTTTGATTATTTTTGATGGTAAGGACGGTTCATTATCTTTTTCATACGCATAAAATACCGGTCTTATCTGATTCGCTTTACTTGATATCCGTACTCTCAATAATTCAGTTGGCAACATTTGCAGTCATTACCTCATTTAGTTGTAATTAGTAGATCTAAATCACATCTACCTAAATAATTTTTTATTCCATTGAATGCTTGAAATTCAATTAATAATGCTACAGTAAATATAATCGAATTTGTAGTGGTTGGTATTAGCTGCAGCCACCCACCCACCCTCCTATCAGTGTATCAAGTCTTAAATGCAATAGTTCTACATGGTGTATAGAATGGCAAATAAAAAATCAACTTATTCAAATTCTCATATACAGGAAGAAAAGAAAGGCAACTCTGAAAATATTTCTGATGATTATGCTGAAGATATTGTAGACAATCGTGAGCAATTAGAAAAGGAAGAAAAAGAAAACACCGTCATGAATAATACCGAAGAGTCATTAACTACATTATCAGGGCAATCTCAGATTAACGATCTTACTAATCTTGAAATTCAAGACATTGAAGGGATAGGCCCTACAACTGCTAAAAAACTTAGAGAAGCAGGAATTTTTTCAGTTATGGATCTGGCAGTTGCTGGAGTTGAAGATCTAGCAGTAGACATTAATGCATCCAAAGAAAGTGCAGCTTCATTCATAATGGCAGCACAAAAACTTTTAAGAGAATCAGATGTTCTTGATAAAGAATTCATCACGGCTGATACTGCACTTAAGAAAAGAAGATCGTTATTACGATGTTCTACTGGTTCAAGTATGCTTGACGATCTATTCTTGGGGGGTATAGAAACACAGGCAGTTACTGAACTTTATGGCGAATTTGGTTCAGGCAAGTCACAGATATGCCATACTATGTGTATTACTGCTGGACAGCCAATAGAATCAGGTGGATTAAACAGTGGTGTTATTTACATTGATACTGAAGGAACATTTAGACCTGAAAGACTGGAGCAAATATCTAGCAGTAGAAACGTAGATCCGGTACATGCACTGCAAAATGTAGCTGTATGTAAAGTGTATAATAGCGCACATCTAGAATTAATAGTTAAAAACCTGGGTAAATATATAGACGATTACAAAGCCAAACTAGTAGTTGTCGATAGTATAATTTCATTACATAGGGCAGAATTCTCTGGTAGAGGAACACTTGCTGATAGACAACAAAGACTTAATTCTATTATGCATAAACTACTTAGAATTTCAGAAATTTACAATGTTGCAATAATTGTTACAAACCAAGTGCAATCTGCTCCAGATACATTCTTTGGTGACCCAACAAAACCCACTGGTGGAAATGTAATTGGCCATGCTTCAACTTACAGAGTATATTTGAGAAAATCTGGTGAAAACAGAATAGCAAAAATGATCGACTCTCCATATCATCCATATAGTGAAATAAGATTTACCATCAATGAAAAAGGAACAGATAACATAGATGAGGGTAAAAAATCCAAAAAAGAATAATTTTTTCCACTATTACGACCATCTAGAGTTGATACAAAATCAAAGTATGAAAAAAGTTTCTAGGCAAGGTATTAGTGCAGAGCCAGCATAACAACCCTTTCAAATTTTTTCAGGTTTGTGCTTTTCATTGTAATGTTGTAAATATTCAGATTCATTTTCAAATGTTTTATTACATTTACTACACATAACAGGTTCATTGTTCTCATTTTCCATTTACATTCTACCTAATACAAAGACAAAGTAGTTTAAGAATTTACGGTTAGTTATTGTCAGGTTGATCATGCCATCTATCTATCAATCTATCTGGATATCTTATCTCTTACTAGGGTTAATGAAATTAGTTACAGGATCGAGAACTAGTCTACGGCAAAAGATACTTTTACGCAAGTTCGATAGCTTGTTATTTTTCCTGAAGTGGGATCTATATTGGCAGTCATATCGGCGACTTCTATACCGTGTATCCCATGCAAGGTTTTCTTTGCTTCATCTACGGCAACTTGAGCTGCATCTTCCCATCCTTTGTCCGAGCTGCCTATTATTTCAATTATCTTTGCAACATGATGAGTCATAATGAAAGGTAATGCACTTCATTTGTTATAAGACTTTTGTAGTATATAGTTAAACCAGAAAGGAATATCCAGAGAATGCAACAAAGATCAAGGTAAGCAACAATTAAAAATGATGATTATCACATTCTTATCATGATCCAACATAATAATAGAAAAGCCGGAGATATAGCTAACATTTCTCTTTTGCTTTTCGTTCATTTTATGTTGTTAATAGTTCTACCCGCACAACTAATCCACAATTTGAGTATCTCATATGCATATGATCCGGAGGCTGGCAATCTATTATCTGAAGGCGGACAGATATGTCCACTTGAATCTGAGTGTGATAAACAAAATGAAAATCAGACAGATACTCACAATATGACTCAGAACGTTCCAAGTACAGGAAAATCGGATAATGGACAAGGTTCAATAGCTGGTCCAATAATAAATAATTCAAACGGTACTCAAAATGAAACCAACTTAGATAATATCACCTCTCTTGACGGCCAAATCAAAAATTCAATTCAAAAAATGATAAACATTACTACTGATAAGCAAATTTACAATCCAGGAGATAAAGTCAGTATCTCAATAAAAAATACGGGATCAGAAGAATTAACATTTCCAAATTCTGCGTTGGGTCTCACCATAAGAAACGTGGCATCCAATGAATTATATCCAATTCTATCAGCACAGGTAATAACAATTCTGGGCCCAGGAGATTCAAAATCCCTTGAATGGGATCAAATGGGTATAGACGGAAATCAGGCACCCTCAGGAAATTATACGGCCTCAGTAAATTCAGGTATTAATACGGCTAATACAACCTTTTCGATTAGATAAATCATGGTCGTGATATCCTGTGAAGTTGTTCTAGCTACGAGATTTTCGCAGTTTTGCAATTTCTTTCTCTCGTAAGCGATTGATCATGGTATATTGCAAGTAAAACCCAAAAGGTCTCTCCATATCGCATTCATGGGCCCGGAGGGCTTCGATCCCTCGATCTGTGGTTCCGAAGACCACTGCGATATCCTGGCTACGCTACGGACCCTCTTTCTAACTTTAAAATAAGAATCAAGGTTCTATATCAATTGAGCTAGTTGGTATTTGATCTTTAAAGATTCAAATGAACCAAATGAAATCAATTAATAACAATCAATTTATTATCTCAAATATTTGAGTAATTGTAATTAGTTGAAGGTATCTAACAGAATATCCAACGTAGAATATGCCATCAGAGACATAACACTACATGCAAGACAATATGAAAAATCTGGAAGAAAAATAATCTACCTAAATATTGGTGATCCGGTAAAGTATGATTTTCCGACCCCGGATCATATAAAAAGAGCATTAATAGATGCAATCTTAACCAATTTCAATTATTATGCAGATTCAGAAGGCATTTTAGAATTAAGGGAGGCCATAGTAAAGAAGGAATCACAAAAGGGATTATCCATAACTGTCGAAGATGTTCTTGTCACAAATGGTATTTCCGAAGGACTAGATATGGTAGCTGCATCCATAGTGGAACCAAATTCAGAGATTTTAATGCCCGGACCATATTATCCGCCTTATGCTTCATACGTAAAATTTTACGGAGGCAAACCTATAGAATTTAAACTTACAGAGGATGGAACACCTGATCTTGATGATATCAAGTCAAAGATTACGCCGAAGGCAAGGGCCTTGTGCATAATTAATCCGAACAATCCTACCGGTGAGGTATTTAACAGCACGAGCCTTAAGCAGTTAATTGATGTTGCTGCTGAGCATGATATGTACATAATATGTGATGAAATATACGATAAACTGGTATTTGATCAGGAATTTACTGGCATTGGTAAAGTGGCAAAAGATGCACCCGTAATATTACTTAATGGTTTTTCAAAAGTTTATCTCATGACAGGATGGCGTTGTGGATATATATGCATGAATAGCGATTGTCAAAAATTAGAAGATATCAGAAACAATATTCCAAAACTGGCAAGAGTTCGTATTGCTGCTAATCTTCCTGTACAAAAAGCTGCAGTGGCGGCTCTGCAAGGACCACAAGGATATATTGCTGAAACTGTAACTAAATTAAAGAAAAGAAGAGATTTAGTAGTGAAACGTTTAAATGAAATAGATGGAATTTCCTGTAAATTACCAAACGGCGCATTCTATACATTTCCAAAAATTCCTCTTAATCGTTGGAAAAATGATAAAGATTTTGTTCTCAATCTACTGGACAAAACCGGTATTCTGACAGTGCACGGTTCAGGTTTTGGGGAATTGGGAAAAGGTCATTTTAGAATCGTTTATCTTCCAAATGAACAAGTACTTGAAGAAGCAATGGATA
>DATADQ010000241.1:0-5989 GCA_036258455.1 Nitrososphaeraceae archaeon
GTGGAATGAGTTGACCAAGTCAAATTCCAGCATATTTACAACGTAAATACGATATGGTTTGCCAGTTTGTAACACAATAGGGTTCATCATGAACTCAAATGCCTTTCCATTAACTGTGTAAATCTCATTACCCCTAGGTTCTGCAGCGGTTTCTTCGTCAGAATCTTCCTCAGTCTGTTCCGTAGCTGGAGATGCAGAATCATGCGTCATATTGCCACTTGTGCTATTTTCGCTACTATTGGCATCTTCAGTCATGTTGGCACCTGTGCTATTTTCGCTACTATTGGCATCTTCAGTCATATTGGCACCCGTATCATCTTGTTGACTTGCCTCAAATAGGGCGGCTGGAGGCAATTTGGTAGGTCCTTCTAAATCTAAATCCATGTCATAACCATTGAGGAGCATAGCCATCTCTGTCATTTGTGGCCGAGGTTCTTTTGGATCAATAATCATCATTCCATATAATCCCCGGTTGATGTGATCTGCTATTGGATCTACATGACAATGATATGGATAAACCCCGTACGGCTGTGCGACAAACTCATAAGTGAAACTTCTACCTGGTGAGATGGCCCCTCCGGGATATCCACCCATTGAAACACCATCATTCTTGGCGTAATGGATAGAGTGAGTATGAAGTGAATGTGGGTTTGAATTGTCATTACTGTTAATAACTCTGATACGGACTAGATCTCCTTCTGTAACTCTGATAGTCGGTCCAGGTACAGTACCATTAAATGTCCAGGCATCAAAGATATGTCCTTCATATGAAATAGGTATCTTTTGATTTTCTTGAACAATGAGCGTGAATTGTCGTACAGTTCTTCCGCTTTCATCCTTTGAAACATGACCACAATTGAAATATGTCAGGTATTCTATGGGAGTGGGCTTCTTACTAAGATCTGCGGCACAATTTTTAATTTTATCGTATTGCTCTTGAGAAATGTTAGTTGGTGGAGTCTGGCCATATAAGGCGCGATTCAAGAAGGGAAAACTTAATGATGAAAAAATCAAAATAATTGACAAAACCAATGCGGAAAAATACGCGTTTTGCCTAAACACAGTTTATAAAAGGAATTCCATGTTATAAAAACGTTAATCAATTTCAAATTTTCTACGAACTAAATACACAGGTGACTACGAATTCATTATTTTATTCTCTAATGTAAGGATTTTCAAAAATAATGCCTACATTAAAAGAAAATCCTATTTCCTTAACGATTCCAAACTAATCAGAATCCCCAATATCAAAGATTAGTTTCTATCTTAGCAATGTCAACCATAGTCAACAAGTTTGTAATAAAACAGTTAATAAAATAAATTTCAAATTGTTAAAAAAATATCTGTCCCCAAAAACTTTTACTCACTTTTTAGTAAATAAAAAAGGATTCGGAAATAATTCCAGATGAAATTTAAGGAAAAAAATAAGAACCATATATTAGTAAAACCTAACATAACACGATTCAGATATTTCTTACCTAGCCCTTAAAAGATATAATTCTATCAGTAAATCCGATGGAAAAGTCAAATGGAACAAAGATAGCTGTAACTATTGTAGCATTTAGCCTAGTCTTATATTCAATTTATTTTAATCAGATGGTACTTGCCGAGGAACTTGAATTAAAAAGTGTGGGAAAAGGCGGCATTTCTTGTGATGGTGGGGATGAAATCAATGGTGTAAAGATAAACTTTTTTATGTCCTACTATAAAGGAACATCATTCGCTGAATGGAATATTGATCATCAGAAATTAGGATCTGCTGGTGGCATCATTACTGAAATAAAGACATCATCACATAGTTTTGTTTTGAAAGGGGTAGAGGCTTTTGATAACATTTGCGATAATGAAACACCTTCTGACATTAACCTTTCAGGACACTGTGGAGCAGGAACGATAAAATTAGTATCTGATAACGGAAACAAGGGTACTTTTACATCTAACGTAATATGTGGTTGAATTTACTTAAAACTTTAACAGTAGAGTAGTTTTATCTCCGCGACAAGATGAACCAAAGAAATCAACATATTAATAACGATTTAAAAAGATTATAAATAGAACAGTGTAACAACGATTTAGCTTGAATCTCACTTTTTTAAAGAAATGGCTTCCTATAGCTGCCATCTCTGCCTTGATTCCAATTATCATTAGTCTCATTATGGGTATTCATATAATACAAGCACTAGTAGCCTCTGGCCTCACCGTCTTGCTAGTAGTAAGTGGTCTGATCTTTAGATCGCATGGACGTGAAAGAAATCCCGGATTTGAAAATCCATAAACATTTATAAAAATAATTTCTCTGATTCAGGCCAATTTGCTGATGGGAGATTCCATACCAATAACATTTTCGTCTAAAATGCTTAGCATCAAATTGTAATACTGTAGGAATGATCGGCCTTTTTCTGTTGCTCGATAAGTTAATACACCATCATCGAGATTTTGAATAATTAATTCCTTTTCTAAAAGCTCGTATAGGTATCGATTAATTTGCTCATAACTTAAATTGCCCTTGTACATGATATGCGTTTTTCTTATACCTGTTTTACATAAGTCTACTATGTCTGCCATAATCTGGATTTTTCCTCTATTACTTTCGTTATTACACACAGTTCTGCTCATTTCGTTGTCATTAAAGATGCTAAAGTAATTAAGGAGAACCGTGAAATTCTATGGTGGAACGATCGTTCCATCTCAAATGAAAATTGATATCGGAAATTTACCGCTTCTCAAATGATTTGCTATTAGAATTAGAATTAGAATTAGAATTTTGCAATACGCTACATTAAGTAAACCAATATAATAATAACCATTATTTATTACCACTTCCATTTATGAAGAAAGGCTTCAAAACTGAGATAATAAGGGTAAATAACAGAAATCCGAATTATGCTATAATTCGAAAAGCATCAAAATTAATTTGTAGTGGCGAAATTATTGCATTCCCAACAGAAACTGTATATGGGTTAGGAGCTAATGCATTGGATCCATCATCGGTATCAAAAATATATAAAATTAAAGGAAGACACTCCGATAATCCATTAATCGTCCACATAGCAGATATGAAGACTTTAAGGACATTGGTAAGTGAGATACCTCCTAGTGCTATCAGAATTATCAACAAGTTTTGGCCTGGTCCAATAGCTCTAGTTTTGAAGAAATCAAAAATTGTGCCTAAAATCACAACCGGAGGTTTAAACACTGTTGCGATTCGTATGCCACGAAATAATGTTGCTTTAGCATTAATAAAAAAGTCGGGCTTACCAATTGCTGCACCGTCTGCAAACATTTCAGGAAAACCAAGTCCTACGAATGCCAGTCATGTCAAAGATGACTTTAATGGAAAAATAAAATTGATTCTAGATGGAGGTAGTACTGAAATTGGAATTGAATCTACAGTAATTGATATGACGCAACACACTCCCGTGATATTGAGACCGGGTGGAATTTCAAAAGAAATAATTGAGAATGAAATAGGCAAGGTTCACTTTCATAATTCACTTCTTGGTTTGGGTAGGAGCACGGCTAAAATCAATAAATCACCTGGAATGAAATACAGACATTATTCACCGAATGCCCAAGTAATACTCGTAGAGGGTTCCGAATTCAGCACAAAGAAGAAAATCATTGAATTGAATAAAAAATTAAAGAGTGAGGGCAAGAAAGTCTGTATAATGACTACTAGTAAATCATGGAAAGTAAATGCAGATAAGATTCAATATATGGGAAAAACGTTAGAAATGATTGCAAGAAATTTATTTTCGAACCTTAGGGAAGCTGACAAAAATAATATTGACGTCATAATAGTCCAGGGAATTCAGTATAATAGAACAGGTTTTGCCATAATGAATAGACTAAAGAAAGCTGCAATTACAAATATAAGAGTATGACTTGATTTTAATTCTTGCTTTGTTTGTCAGTTAACCCTGATATCAGATTTTTAATAATTGGATTTCTTTCAAGGTGTGATCCAATTTTCTTAAAGTTACATTTATCCAAAAATGGGATAATTGATATTGTTTTAATCTCAGTCAATCTTTCAATATATTTTGGGGTCAAGGATTCCACAATATTGGGATGCGTTGGCATCTGATTAAAAATTACTCCGATAATTGGAATTTTAGTTTCTTTACAAGCGTTTATGGTCAAAATGGTATGATTGATAGAACCAAGCTTGGGACTTGACACAATAATAATTGGTAGATTCATCTTCTTTATTATATCTTGTAATAATACTGTCGTTGTGATGGGAACCATAATGCCTCCAATTCCTTCGACTAGCGTGAAATCATATTTTTTTTTAAGAAAATTAAATACTCTAGTTACCATCTTTAGATCTATAGTTGTACGCAAAATCTCGGCTGCCATTAAAGGAGAAGCAGGTATTGGGAAGAATACAGGATTTAGTATTTGATCAGGTTCTTTAATATTTGCAGCTTTGGCAAGTATGGCAGTATCGCGGGACTTGTGGTTGCTTGAATATATTTTAGATGAAGTAGCAAATGGCTTCATAATGCCAACTTTTATTTTATTTCTCCGAAGTAACCAAGCTAAGCCACATGTTATTGTAGTTTTTCCAATTTCAGTATCAGTACCTGTAATAAATACACCTTGTAATTTATCATGTGACGTAGCTGATAAATGTCTCTTCGTAAATTAAGGTAAATGTACTATTATTTAGATTTTTTATTTCAATCCTTTTATCTAATTAAAGAACTGTGGAAAGATTTTATCATAATCATGTTTGTTTGTTTGAGCTTTTGTGTCCTAGCATAAGTAAAATTAAAATTCAATTGGAGTCCACTGTTTCTTAATTTGGGTACCAAAAATATAATTCTGCTTGCTGCGTTCACTTTTGTAATTTTTTCTGTCACGACTTGTCAAGCTTATGCAATTGAATTGCAAAGTAACAACAACACATCAGCGAATAATCTCGATTTTTATCCTCAATATAATAAAACTACCATTTCAATAAATGGATTTAAAGTCCTATTGGCCATTGCATCTACCGACGAACACAGGATCAAAGGTCTGTCCGGGTTGGAAAAGTTAAATGAGAATGAGGGAATGTTATTTATGTTCAACGAACCATCAAGGCAAGGGTTTTGGATGAATGAAATGAATTTTCCTATAGACATAATTTGGCTTGATTCAGACAGTAAAGTAGTCCATATCGAAAAAAATTTGGAACCCTGTAGAATATTCATGACATGTCCAGTCTATAAGCCCCAGTTGGATTCATTATACGTAATAGAATTTCGATCCGGTTTTACTAACGATCATTTAATAAAGAATGGTACGATAATCGACCTTAATCTAACACAGTAGAATTGATATTCAATTAACGATGATTAAAATTGAGCAATATTTAATCTACAATAATGGGACAAAATGACATAGTCATAAATTTTGACAAAAACGAAGTCAGGCCAATGGAAGAACTCAATGGAGTTGTAAAAATCAAGTACTCCGGCCGCTTTGATAGCATTGTCATAAATTCACAGATAGAAAATACGAGTGACATTTTTAGCTTCATAAACCTTGATGGTAAAAAAATTAACTATCCGTATGCAAGGATGCCAATACTAAGACAGGATATTAAAGATGGAAACGAAATTAAATTTACAGTAATAACTGAACATGTCCCTCAAGCAATTTCAAACGTTAAATTCAGGGTTTCTATAATTCAAGAACATAAGGAAGTTGCAGATAATGTAAGTTTCCTCAAAATAATACCCTGAAGCAAAGTGCCAATGTCCATCTCAAGTTTTTGGAAAGATTAGATTGTGAAATGTGTTGAATCAAGATAGACAGAAGGTAAAGAGTATTGCAAATAAATTATAAAAAGTTAGACGAAACTCTTTACAATGATAACCTTTCCTGTCATCCATGGGTGAGGTTCACAATGATAAGGATACTCTCCATCCTTAGTAAACGTGAATTCATATGTTTTTTGTGGAAGAATTAAACCTATACTATCAACTGAATTATATGG
>DATADQ010000242.1:0-2426 GCA_036258455.1 Nitrososphaeraceae archaeon
GGGACAAGTATTATTCTTAGGCAACTGCAACTTATCACAATATGTGGCACACCACAAACAGGATTCACATAGCAAGAAATGGGGTTCTGTAAAACTATATTTTCTTTGTTCTAGTGCACTCAAGATAAAAAGATCGCCTTCCAAGTTTATCGAGGTAAGCTCTTTTTTATGAAACTGGTAAGAGTATCAAAATCATATGAATCTTCATAATGTTGTCCATTGATAAAGAAGGTGGGCGTACCTCCAACTCCACTATCAATTCCGGATTTTAGCGATTTATTTACTAGAGGAGCGTAAATATGTCCTGACATTTCACTTCTAAATTTATCAACGTCTAATCCTACTTTTTGTGCATAATCCAGTAAATGACGATCATCTAATGCTTTTTGGTGTTCAAACAGATAATCATGCATTTGCCAGAATTTGTCTTGAGCTGCTGCAGCTTCAGCTGCTTCTGCTGCATGCTGAGCATGAGGATGTATATCATTGAGAGGGAAGTTGCGAAATACAAAGTATATTTGCTCTCCAAACTGCTTCATTAATTCCTTGATTATGGGATAAGCCATGCCAGTATAGGGGCATTCATAATCGCCGTATTCTACTATAGTAATGGGTGCGTTAATGGAACCTCGAATGTGGTCTGAACCAATATTGACTGGAACAGTCAATTTTTTAGACTCGCTGTAGGTTTCATTATTGGTTGTCATTTTAGATCGCCCTCTTTTTCATATCGAAGTAGTCAGATACTATCATGCTTAGTTTATTTGCCATTCAAATCTATTAAATACAGTAGTAGGTGCTTAGTAAGCTAGTCATCGTCACCATACATGATAAGTTCGCTATTACTGTCTGAGTTAAATACACTATATCTGTTGTTATATACAATTTGATGAAGCGTTGCAGCCATCTTGAACAAGTAAATCTTGGAATAGAAGGAAAAACAAAAGGCTGCGAAGAATGTGAAAAGATAGGATCTGACTGGGTGCATCTACGATTATGCTTATCCTGTGGTCATGTAGGCTGCTGTGATTCTTCCCCCAACAAACATGGAACGAAACATTTCAAAGCAACTAGTCATCCCATAATAAAGTCATTTGAACCGGGAGAGAATTGGAAATGGTGTTACGTCGACGAATTATTTATAAGATAACATCAGAGTGTGATATAATATTATGATAAAAATTAAAGGAAAATCCTTGATGGGCCATAAGAGTGAGAAAGAGGAGATGACAGCGAATACAAATAATGAGAAAAAACAACAAGAAGAAGACATATCAAGAGAAAAGCCAAAGATCGTGCCGCTTCCAAACGGACCTTATTACTTCATAAATGAGATGGAACCCAAAGTTGTCGAAAACCTCCAAAACTCAAAAGGAGAAGCTCTTTCAGTTACACGCGGAGTATCGCTATGCCGATGCGGAGCATCAAACAACAAGCCGTTTTGCGATGGTACGCATAGCAAGATTGGATTTTCAAGTGAAAATAAAAAAGAAGATGATACAAACGATAATAGTCATCATCAAATAATCAAAGATAAAAGAAAAAATTATGTTGGCAAGGGAATAACCATACATGATAACAGAAAAATATGTTCTCATGCCGCAGAATGCGTAAATAACTTGCCCTCTGTTTTCAAACTAAATGCAAGGCCATGGATTAATCCTGATGCTGCAGAGACAAAAGAAGAAATAGTCAATACAATAAAAAAATGTCCATCTGGTGCTCTTAGTTATTCCATTGATGGGATAGAATATCGAGATCACAATGAAACAAAGCCAATAATCACCGTATCCAAAGGTGGACCGTATCATATTACTGGAGGCATAGATCTGATTGGAGATAACATACAATGGGCGGAAGGAGCATCAAAAGAACACTATGTTCTTTGTCGTTGTGGTGCTTCAAACAATAAACCTTTCTGCGATGGTATGCATAGACTAATTAATTTTAATGATGACAAAGAGTAGAGTTATCCAAAATACATAGAGAGGTAATAATCTACCATCATTCATTGCTAGAGAAATGGCTTTTCATGAATATAGTGTAAAAGGCTTCACGTATTATTATAATCATTATTCTATAACATAGAAGAGATGCAACATATTTCATTGTGTTTAGATATATTTTGGGGAAAGTTCTAATTTTAATTGTGTCGTTTGAATGAGCGAACAGATAACACGAAGTTCGGAATAGTTGATAGGTAACAGCAGACGAGTGTAATCTTAAATACTTGCAAGTATTGATAGTGTTAATTGTCTGCGACTGCCGATACCAGTCCCCCTCCTACAGAACAAATATCATTTAATGCGTGGAAAACTCTTTTAATATTAGCCGGTACTATTGTGATATTTCTCTATCTTAATACTGCCATGGCACCGGCTATTTCGTATATAGCTGAGGACTTTCAAATTTCCGAAGCTCTTTCA
>DATADQ010000243.1:0-4000 GCA_036258455.1 Nitrososphaeraceae archaeon
CAGGACTGATTCGGAAGTTAATGTTTTCTTCCAAAAAAGTATTGTATCACGTGGAATAATTTCCCCTGTTGATACTCCCAGACCATATATGTCCTCTTCAGGATAAGAATCAAAAAGTGACTTTAACATCTCCCTATTTATGACCACCAAATCAATTTTAGAAAGAAAGCGAGTGAATTCTGAATATCGTTTGAGAATCATATTTACTAGAGCATTTACGGAAACTCCCATTCTCTCTGACTCTTCATCCAGTACTTTTGACAATTCTGAGTCGACACGGAATGACCTTGTGGTAGATTTAGGCACAGCATTCATAGACTCCTCTCAAAGATAAATGTGTTGGTTTGCAACCAAGTGTGTTACATAGAAGTACATGGCATGACTATTTTGCATCTGTATACTTAGTTCTTAATAGTAAATTGATACTGCAATTTGTTTATGAGTTTTGCATTGAATAATTTTTCAAAAGAAACGAATACAATTGATCAAGATAATTTAGAATGCCAAGACTGTAAGAGTGAAAGTACTGTTTTTGACCACGGTACAGGAGAAAAAATTTGTAGCGGATGTGGCATTGTTCTTTCTGTAGAAAGAGAATACATTGATCCATTAATAGATACTAATACTAATTTAAGTACCATGAATTTAGGCACTCCATCTTCATTGGCTCATCATGATAGAAATTTGTCTACATTGATTTCTTATTCAAACGTGGATGCAGATGGTGTTGCAATAAGTGTTGATCAACGTTCGGCAATACAGAGGATGAGACGTTGGAATAAGATATCCAACAATAATAGAAGTTACCATAGAAATCTTAAAAATGCATTTGCCGTTCTCATAAGAATAAAGGATAAGCTTTCCTTGAGTGAAACCATTGTAGAAAAATCCGCATACTACTACAGAAAGATCTTGGATCAAAACTTGATAAAAGGGAGATCTATAAAGGGATTTGTTGTCGCATGTGTATATGTGTCATGCAGGGAAATGAATGTTCCACGAACTATAGAAGAAATTGCTGAAATATCAAATGCAGACAAGATCTTTGCCGGAAAATGCTACAGGCTACTAGTGAGAAAACTCAAAATTCGGCTGCCTTCAATAGATTCTACTTCTCACTTGGCTAGAATAGCTAATAATGCGGGCATCAGTGAGAAGGTCCTCAGACACGCCGTACAGATGATGTCAATAATAAAAGATGATCCAATTTCATTTGGAAAAGATCCATGTGCTATCGCAGTCGCAGTATTGTATGGAGCGTGTCTGGAGAAAGGAGAAAAGACTAGTCAATCTAGAATATCGTTGGCTGGAAACGTGAGCGTAGTAACACTAAGGAAAAGATTCTTGGATATTAAGAAAATCTTTCCACATATCCCAAATGGACCCAATGATAAGTGACGAATGATAAATCATATCTGAAATAATCTCGTAGATTGTCAATATGTTGGCTCATTGATTGATAATTGCCATTTCTCGAATCAGAAATTGACATGAATTTATTTTTATGTTTCAATTTTGAAAAGGATATGGTACTGTAAAATGCATTGTTTTACTTTTACTGTTATAACGACATTAGAGTAATATTATCGACTACACAACAGAAACCGTACAAATGACCAAGAAAGAAAAAAAACAATTAAACATTATGATTATTGAAGATGAACAAGATATCCTTTTGCTCTACAAGGATTATCTTTTGAGCAAAGGGCATAAAATAGTTGCCACCTCTACCACGGCAAATGAAATAATGTCAGACTATGATAGAATTCGACCTGATGTAGCGTTAATCGACTACAAGCTACCTAATGATAAGAATGGAATAGATGCCGCGATTCAAATTTTAGATAAATATCCATCTGCCGCTATTCTAATAGTTACCGCATATGAGACTGTAAAGAAAGAGATAGCAAAAAACTCTATTTTTGGTAACAAACGAGTAGAGGTTTTGATAAAACCATTGAGACTTTCACAATTAGAAAGCTCTATTCTCGACATTGTGAACAAGAAGTAGCTTTTGGGTTTTAACAGTTCTATTTCATTGTGTAGATCTGATTTAAAAGACTAAATTTTCTTAATTATTCTGTTGGTCAATAAATTTTCTTCATCAGAAGTATCGATAGATGTGGTTGATTTTCCAAAAACGCTCTCAAATATCCTATCCAAATACATCTGAATGTGTGGAGAGGTCTGCCATAACTCTTTGTTTCCATATTTAAACCCGTACCGCTGTGAACTTCCTAATAACTCTCTATTTTCAAGTTCCCGCAGATAACCAGAAGAGATTCTACTTTCATTGAAATTGTTTTCCCGTGCTATCTCCTCAATTAAGAAATGTATTCCTGATCCGTGCTGGGCTGCTGATTTGTTTCTATATGCTATGTCCTTTGGAATCCCTAATTGATCTGCTAATTTTCTATGAACATGTTTTCCAAGTTGATCGTTTGGTCCTATCACATTGAGTTTTGGATTGATATCAAAAGCGGTTTTGATGACTTGTTTGTCCAAATAAGGTTCCCTCATTTCAATTCCATGTGCCATAGTCGTTTTATCTTCTCTTTCTAATGTTTCCTTATAGAGTAAAAATAAATCTTCTATCATGTGATCCCGTAGAGACGCATATCCTTCACTTGCAACTATTCTTGGATACCATGGATAACCTCCAAATATTTCATCTACACCTTGCCCAGAAAGTACTACTTTAACATGATCCTTTTTTGCCAAAGCCATTGCAGAGTATATAGGCAGTGCAACTTCAACTTGTACTGCGTCCCTTTCTTCAATCGCATGTATTATTTTTGGTAACATTTCTTGAGTACTGCGTTTGGTTATAACGTTTACTTTAAGTGTCAACTGCAGATCCTTGGCTACTTTATCAGCAAATAGAATATCCGAAGAGTCAAGAGTGCCGGCGTTATAACATATTACTTCCTTTACCATATCTTTGGCTAACCAAGCAACCAGAACGCTGTCTATCCCACCTGAAAATATGATCCCTATTCTATCAAGTCCCTCAGTTCGCTTCTTCATTGCTAACATCAATGATCTCTTATATGCTCTCAGAGCATCTTCAAGAGTGTTGTATCTGAAATTTTTCTTGTTAGAATCCAGTGTCCTCGGAGGCTCTGCAATTCTATACTCTCTTAAGGTACACTTATTACTTATTATAACAGCATGACCTGGCATTACTCTCCTGACAGATTTATTTCCTCCCAATAGCCATATCGCTTTTTGTTCAGATGCAAATGTTACTTGTTCACGATCCTCGCTATAGTAAAGCTGCCTTACACCTAATAAATCTCTAACAAGGGCTATCTCCCCTGTTTTATGATCCTTCACGGCAATACTATATACTCCGTCCAAAACTTTTGCCATTTTTGTTAACGCCTCCACCAGACTTGATGACTGCGCTAATTTTTCTTCTAGCAAGTGAAGTATGACTTCACTGTCTGAAGTACTAACAAACTGATGCTTGGGTGATAATCTTTTTCTGATTTGTTTATAATTATATATCTCACCATTATGTCCTAATGTTAGTCTTCCGTCACAGCTTGTGAAAGGTTGCCTTCCTAATTGGCCACCGACTATTGCCAATCTTACATGGCCTAGTCCAAACCTCCCATCAATATAAGGGGAGGATAATTCAGATGATCCCAAAGAATTGGGCTCATTTTGTCCAACTTGTATCGCAACACCATCAGGACCACGATTATGCATACAAGATAGCATGAGGATTAGGTCCTCCGTAACGCCTTCGTTATTTTTATTTAAGACACCGGCTATTCCGCACATTTTTTCCTCCAATTAACGACAATATGTATATGATAATCCAAAAGATACTCCCTTTACAAATAACTATTCAACATGATTTATCACTGTTATGTCGTAATTGCGTGTTTTTAATAATGTTCATATATCTAATTTGACTCAAGCCAAATATTAACTATTACTAAGAAATATGATTGATTGTTAAAATAACTTATATAATAGTGCTTTTTTCAGG
>DATADQ010000244.1:0-7799 GCA_036258455.1 Nitrososphaeraceae archaeon
GGATATATGATATAATTTTCTTAAAAATATGTCAATTTCATGTAGAATTTCGTTTAATTAGAGTCGAATATCAACAAGTACCTTTAAATGTCTAGTATGAGAAAAACTGTTAACATGCCAGCTGGCATTGACGATCTTGCCATATACGTTCCAAAACTGTATGTTGACTACAAAGATTTTGCTCAAGCAAGAGGAATTGATCCCCAAAAGCTAGAACGTGGCATAGGAATAAAAAAGATGGCCTTGGTGGACACAAATCAGGATGCAGCTTGTATGGCATCAAATGCTTGTCTTGAGCTAATGAAAAAGGACAATTTAGATCCGGATGATATAGGTAGATTGTACGTAGCAACGGAATCAAGTCTTGACGAATCAAAAGCATTAAACTCATTCGTTGTAGGTATGTTGGAACAAGTATACGGTGACGGTTCATTTGAGAATGCAGGAGGAATCGAATGTAAATTTGCTTGCGTAAGTGGATCTTACGCAATTTATGACAACACCAATTGGATTAGAGCGCAAGAAAATAATGATAAGGCTGCCATAGTAGTTGTGAGCGACATAGCCAAATACGATGTTGGATCGGCTGGAGAATATACACAGGGAGCCGGAGCAGTCGCGCTTTTGATCAAGGAAGATCCCAGATTGCTAGCACTTGACCCAAAAGTCACGTCAACGATAATCAAGAATGAATATGATTTCTATAGGCCATTTGGAAAGGATACACCGCTTGTAAACGGACTATATTCCAATTTACTATATTTAATACAAGTCAGAAAGGCTTTCGATAGTTATAAGGAAAAGGCGATGAGAACAGGATTGATTCATCTTAAGGATGGTGAATCAATAACAGATTACATTGATTTGTTTACAGTGCATTTACCATATAGAAGAATGGGGGAGAAGGCACTGGCATATTTGCTAAGACATGAGTGGAGGACACTTCCACGATGGCAACATGTTATCAAAGAGATAGGTTTCCATGAACCTGTTCCAAATGATAGTCGAGGCACTATAGAGTCTACTTTAGCAGATAAAGAATTTATGAAGGCAGATGAACAATTTAGAAAAGCATTCATGCAAACCTCATTTTACAACGAGGTGTATGAGAAAAAGATGGCAAGCTCTCTTGAAGCTTCTAACATCATTGGAAACTTGTATACAGCGTCTATGTATATGGGATTTAGGAGTTTACTTGAATATGAATATAAGAAAGATCGTGATATTGAAGGTTACAGAGTTGGATTCGGATCATACGGAAGCGGTAGTAGTGCTATGGTTTTCAGCGGAGTTATTCAACCAGGCTATAAGGAAATAGTAAAGGATATGAATCTTGAAGAGGAAATTGGATTTCGTAAGAAATTATCTATGGAAGAGTACCAAGTTTTGCGTGAAAATCAAAATTTGAATGACTCTTATGCGAGAGCCAAGAACGAGTTTATATTGGTCAAGATTGGTGGCTCTACTGCGGATAAAGCTGGATTTAGAGAATATTGCTACTGTAGCTAAGGTACAACCTTAAAAACCATTTTTTGCTGCCTTAGAAAATCCAAAAGTTTTCTTGCATGTTTTTCATCTTCTAATTCCAAACTTAGATAGACCCCGGCAGAGCCTGCTGCAACATTGGAACTCAGACGATCATGCTCAACCTGAACAATGTTGACGCTGAGTTCTGCTATCTTGTCGACAACGTTCTTTAGGGCACCAGGTTTGTCCGGCAATTGGATAAATATTTTGATTAGTCTTCCCATTTGCATTAATCCCTTTGATACTATTTGACCTAATAGATACATGTCTATATTGCCTCCAGAAAGAATTGAAATAATGTTTTGACTATTTTTTATTTTACCACTAGAAAGAACATAAGCAAGACTTGCTGCCCCTGCTGGTTCGACTACAACCTTTTCTCTTTCCATAAGCGTAAACATAGTCTCTACTATAGCAACATCATCTACAGTAACAACATCGTCCAAATACTTTGAACATATTCCAAATGTTAACTCGCCTGGAGACTTGACTGATATACCATCAGCGATAGAAAATCCACCATTAATATGACATAGATTTCCCTCATCCAGTGATTTTTTCATCGCAGGAAATTGGTTGGATTCAACTCCTATAATCTTGACATTAGGTCTCTTAGCCTTGATTGCAATACATACTCCTGATGCAAGTCCACCACCCCCAAGCGGTAAATAGATCTTGTCAATATCCTTCAAATCTTCCATTAATTCCAAGCCAATAGTGCCCTGTCCGGCTATAACAACAGGATCGTCAAATGCATGGATAATTGAATATCCGCTTTCTCTTGACATTGATTCAGTTGTTTTCCATGATTCTTCATACGTATCTCCAGATAGAATTACATTTGCCCCGTAAGAACGCGTAGCGGCGACTTTCGCAGGGGAAGCATTTTTTGGCATTACAATATTGCATTTGATATTTCTCTTCTGAGCAGCATAGGCAACTCCTTGTGCATGATTTCCTGCTGAGGCTGCAACAACACCATACTTGCATTGCTTGTTTGTAAGTGAATTAATTTTTGAATACGCTCCTCTAACCTTAAAAGAACCGGTTCTCTGAAACAGTTCAAATTTTAAAAAAATATTTGTTCGTGCAATATTCGAAAATGTGTTGGATTTCAATAAGGGTGTTTTTCTTACATCTGCCTTGTCCATCAATTTCTGGGCCCTTAATATGTCTTTTATCGTAGGAATACCTTTCTGACTCAAATTGCTCAAATTCTTTATTCAAGGAAGTTTACTATTCTCATAATATTATGATTTTTGTTTTTAAAAACGTCAATTAGAATTTCCATTATTTGAACCAGTTTTGACATGTTTATTTTAGACTAGACTATCTGCAAAGTAATTTATATTCTCAAACAGCACCCGTGTGTGTGTATGAGTAAGAATAATTTTGAATACAAATTGATTTGCCTAATTGGCACGTTAATAATTATTGGGGTTACAACAGCGCCTGCATTTGGACAAGATAATAATAATGCCACCAAAGGCAATCAGAGCGCAGAGACTACTTCATCAAATAGTTTAGTTATCCCTTCATTTGTGAGACCTTTCGTGGCTTTGGAATCTACAGATTTGATTTGATTTCCTTTTCGCATCCCTTTTACCATTACTTTTCCTTTTCCCTTTCCTTTCTTTTTATCGATTGTTTCCAAATCAAAGTACACAATAATTCCTTCCTCTCCCTGCATTAGCCTATTATAATCAATTGTATTTGGAGAGACCTGATAAAGATTTATGATCAAGTTTTCCAGTTCGGAGATTATCGAGCTTTTCCTTCTCTCTGCTCCGTCTAGTTCCGGATATGATCCTTCTATATTTTTTACTTTCTCTTCAAGTTTACCAATTAGTTCTTGATTTTGAAGTAACCTTTCAAACAGGTCTTCAAATTCTAACTCATCAAGAGCCATGTTTTTTAATTCCTGTTTTATTGTGGAGTTACCAATATTTGCAACTGATTCCTGTAAAGCAGAATTCTTAGTTGAAAGATCATATAATTGCCTCTGTAGATGTATAACTTGCTTATCAGGTTTATAGTAGGGTAACACATTGAATTGTATCCCAAAATATCCTTTGATAGTATAATTATTCACAATTGTAGAAATCTGACAATATATCCTATTATGCTCGCCTGTTGCTTCCTGTATAACACCTTTCCAGTTTTTTAGATCCCTCAGAAAGGATCGATAAAATTCTAACACATACTTTGGATCAAAAGTGGAAGATTTCATAACAGATCCATCTTGAAGCATTACATCAACTTCTCTTGTAGCAAGGGACGGCTTTATTCTTTGTAAGTAGATATTCTCAATTTTGGCAAAGTGGTCATTTAAATTCTTACTAAAATCATCACTTTCATTATTTGGGATTCTCATAAAAAATAGATATCCTTACTGAAGATAAACTTTAGTCCTAATTAGTCTTTCTTTCTTTAATAAATCATAATAGCGGTCGAAAATTGTTTCTAAAATTTTTTACTGTCATATAACACAAAATGCAAGTATCTTGTATCGTCTTTTCGCAGTAATATATCAAAAGGTTATCCCCCAAAGACTTCAATATCTTATTATTAGTTGAAAACTATCACAAAGATCGGAATCGATTCAGTATATGACTACAGGAAATAAGGAAGTCGATAAAATTAAATCTCAAGATCTGAATAAAAGCAAATCACCTTTTATTTCTATGATTACAGGTGAAAAGAAGAGAAAACTAGAATCAGAGGTTATATACGACACAGACACTCAAATTAAACAAACACAGAACAGAATATGGAAGGCACTTAAGAGGAGATACCAGTATGATTCAAACTTGGGAACCGGACAAAATTTTCTGAAAAGTCATGTAAATTCCAAAATTCCGCTAGTCATCTTATATGTGGACATGGTGGGTTCAACAAACCTTTCAATGACCATTCCAGTAGACAAATTCGTAACACTAATTCGGGCATTCACTTTTGAAATGTCATTATCAGTTTATAGATACGGAGGATTTGTCTTAAAATATGTAGGTGATGCCGTTATTGCGTTCTTTCCATCATTATCTAACAAATATGTAGTATGTGATAGGGCTGTCAGATGTGGAATATCTATGTTAACAATCATAAAAAATGGATTAAACCCAATTTTGAATCAGTACGATTATCCTGATTTAAGTGCAAAGGTAGGAATTGATGAAGGAGAAAACATTATAGTTCAATATGGACATGATGAAAATTCATCTCTGGATATCCTAAGCTATTGTATGAGTGTATCGGCAAAAATGACGTCTCTGACAAAATCAAATAATATATCAATAGGAGATGATGTATATGTTAGACTTCATCCAGAATTGAGACAAAAATTTATTAGAGTTAATTATAGTGCAAGAGAATGGAACTACGTTAGTAAACGAACGGGAGAACTTTACAAAATTTATACATTAAAACAGTAGATGTTTATTTCATTTATCGACAAAATACAAATAATAGAAAAGACTAAAATACACTAAATTTCCTAAAGTCATTATTGTCTACTGCATACATACTTGTGAATTGCACCCTTGGTTCAGAAGAGAAAATAATTGATGAAATTGCAAAGCTCTCTGATGTGAAAGAAGTACGCGGAACATATGGAGTTCATGATGTGTTTGTCAAAGTAAAGTCAGACAATACTGAAACAATGAATCACACGATTACTAGTAGAATCAGAAAGATACCTGGCATAACTTCTACCGTTACTCTTGTTGTAATTGAGGAACAAGGCGGAAAGGAAATCAACTGATATTCGACGACATATTTCTCTGACTTTCTTTATTATTTCTTTTTAGTGCGTAGAAAATGAATCCTGAGGTTAGCCCCACTGTTATCCATCCCAAGGAACTAAAAATAAGATAATAATTATACTGGGGTATCAACAGCGATATACCAGAAATAATGGCCCCTATCCACCAGACGATAATCAAAATTTGTAGATTAATTCTAAATATAATCACCCTCTAATGCTTTCATCGAAACCCCTAAGATATCTCAAAATTTTTTCACAGTTAATACATTTATTATATTCATAGAAATCAAAGTCGTTATACTTTCTAAATGAAAAAGTATTGTCATGATTACAAGAGATTCGCTTGATCACATTTAGTAAAGGATTTGTCATACGCATTACTCTTAGACTTACAAGATAATAACGATTCTGTTAAAACCTAAATGCCGTCGGTGAGATTTGAGCTCACGACAGCTCGGTCTTCAGCATCACCCCAAAATTATAGGTCGAGTGCTCTCCCAGGCTGAGCTACGACGGCACAGCTAACCTTCTGTACAAATTATATATAATCTTGTCTTGGCATCCATGACAAATACGGCGTATAGAATTCATCTAAAAATCTAGTACTATCTTCCTTGAGTTGGCAGTATATATGCATCAATAAAATCTCTATACAAGAGGGTAATTTTACTTTCTGTTAACTAGAATACAGTTAAACAATTATTTTCTAACTTTACCTAAATCTTGAATCTTTACAACGAATTTATTCTCACAATCAGGACAAATAAAAAATGCTGTTGCATAAGCTCCAGTAGCATAATATTCAAAGTCGATTACTGACGCTGTCATAGGGGTTTCATTATTGCAATACATACAGAGGATAACCATCGATTTGATACGTTCAATTATCTCCTGTTTTGCATTAGCAAAATGAGGATTACTTAATCCTAACCACCAATTGTTAATAGCCTAAGCTTGTATAAATTATTGACGTAAGTAAATTAACGTCACACAATAGTGAGGATTAAAAATGATCCTCCCCCACCGTTATCGGTAATTTAGATATTAAATTGAATATTAATGATAATAAATTATGGGCAGAACAGTTCCTTCACATAGACCTGCATCAGAAAGAGAAAGAAGAAAGTGGAAAATATTTAGACAAGAATTGATAAAAGCGAAAGAAAGATGTTTGATGAAATGATGTTTTATTCTAGATTGTATAATCCTGCTGGAGTAACGACTTGCAAGCCCGTCTTACTGCATCCGATTCTTATGTCTATAATCTTTGAACATTATAAGCAACTAAAAAAATAGAAATCGAGAATGTTAATTGCTAGCTTCATACAAAATATTTACTATGTCTCCATTAATAGTAAAATTAATTGCTGTATATCCGGTGAAAGAATGCACCGACCAATTTCCTAACAATGAATTCAAGATAGGCATATGATTACGTGTCAAAATTTATTTAAAACTTCTAATACAAGTATCTAATTTGGACTGGCTTTAGAGTAAACTAAGGTAAGCCATGTTCTTATATTTTGTATAAGTAAGAATTGATTACTTCCTAAACAGTTTGAGACACTGGCTGGTGGGACACTCTACGCATTGAGTCCCGATCCCACCGGTTTTAAAGTATTTTATATTTTGTTGACCAATCAATAACCAACGTAGAATACCATCATACGTTAGCTGGTGGGATTATTTTCGTCCGTTATCGCGTACGGCTCTAATCCCGCCAGTTGTTAACTTAAACTTAAACTTTGTTGACTATGGACTTGTGCTACTATCCATACTAAATGTAGCGGGGGAATCTTGTTCATCATTGGGAGAGGCCATCCCCCAGCCTCATTACTTTCACATAGAAAATCAAAAAAACTTAACTAGTTGAGTCCTATATAAGCGACCTTAGGTGGAGCGGAGCGGAAGTGCCCACTAATAATAGAATTGTTAGTATAGTAGATGACGATCCAGACATTGTTATGCTTTTTCATGAGGCTTTACAAAATATTCCAGGAATTACGATATTTACTTTTACAGACCCTATCTTGGCACTGGAGCATTTTCAAGTTAATGGTTATGCTTACGTGGCGGTAATATCTGATTTCAAGATGCCTGGCTTAAATGGCATGGAATTATTAAAAAAGATAAAAGACTCGAATCGCTTCGTAAGAACGATATTAATGACTGCATTTACAATAGATGATAATACATTTCAAGAATACACTAGAAAGAAAATTATAAATGGATTTCTTCAAAAGCCAATAGGTTTACACGATCTTATTAAAGAAGTGGATACCCAGTTGCATTCTTACGAACAACAAAAAAGATATCCTTCCTAATTTTGCCTTACTAAGTTATTTTATATTTAGTTGACAATATTCTAATTACGGCTGCACAGGTAACTGGTCTGGTTGGGTCGATTGTCTTAAGGTCATACCATCCCACCAGTAAATTATTTTATAATCCATTTGTATAATAACTTGGTAATGGAATTCAATCTTACAGCAAAGGACAAATATGCACT
>DATADQ010000245.1:0-3675 GCA_036258455.1 Nitrososphaeraceae archaeon
GGAGGGGAAAAACAAGGTACAACAAATGGCTCTGGCCCTAGGTGAGATACTTCTCCCCCATCAAAGTTTTGATTGAATTTTGATAATATCCGCTTACGATTTACAATGGTGCCTGACGATCGCTATCAGATTGCATAAAGCTTTATAATTATGGGGAACTTCAATGAGTATAATGAATACCAGCGGAAACGCATATCGACCAATTTTACCCATTGGCATACTCCTTTCATTCCTGTTGCTGTCTGCAACATCAATTGGAACAATGAATCTGCAGGGAACAAACGCACAAAATGCCACCACTACAGCTAATCAAACCGGAGCGGCAACCACGCAAAACCAAACTACTGTTCTAGCTAATCTGACTAATTCAGATTTCGACCCAATAAGAGAGAACTTGGCTGCTGCCCGTGAGGCAATGCAAGACGATGATCCTGTCCTAGCCTACAGAGGACTAGGATGGGCTGATAATGAAGTATTCATACTTGCAGGAGATCAAGGAAGCCAAACTAAAGCACTTCTTGCAGAACTAAAACCAGTACAGGACGATATCCAAAAGGCCCAGGAAGCAATACTACAAGGAAATAATGCAACAATATTAAATGAGCTGGGCTCGGCAGAGGTAGCGTTATTGCAGGTAACTCAGAAGTTACCAGCAGAAGATACTGAAGAGCCAGAAGAAGAGCCAGAGGAGACAACGGGCGGAGGGTAATACAATACCCATACTAGATACGATAACACAAACTAGAATTCTTTTTTTATTTTATCAAAAATTATTGAAAACTTGTAATACAACAACTGAACGTTTATGCTATTCAACTTCAAATATCGTACTGCCGTAGTGTTTGAAAGCATAAAATTCTAACTGAAAATATGCAACAATGAATCTCATTTGTCATCAATAATTTCCCGTGCGCTTTTATTTTTTAGATTGCGGGTAAAATTTCTTGTCCTAGAATAGAAAACATATACCATGTACCTCTAAATCGCTAATTTGTCGTTTACTAATGATGTTTATTAAAGTGCCACTGTCTAGTAACCATAAAAATTTAAGCTCCATATCCTATTCTATTTTGGGGTCAGAAGTTAACTGAGCGGAAGAATCGTTGGAAAGAAGGCAACGTACCTCTACATCGAGAGCATTATTACAATGTCTATCGGATATTTCTTGTGGTTTATTCTCTCTAGGATAACCACCCTAGAAGTAATTGGTGTATCTTCCACAGTGATTTCCCTGACACTCATTTTTAGTACGATCGTAGATCTTGGTATCTCCTTCGGAAGTACCCGTTTCCTGGCCCGGACTTTCTCGGAAGGCCGGACTGAAGATACGAAAGTAATGATAGGAGCATCACTTTTACTACTAAGTCTGGCTGTCGCAGCATGTAGCTCCACAGTGTTATTCTTCAGATACATGGTTTTTCCAACTACGATAGGGTTTGACCTAATTCTTGTCTCGATCCTTACACTTGGAGTATCTTCCGTGAACGCCTTGTTACGTTCTTTTATCTTATCTTCTCTTGAAACGCAATCAATTCCTAAAATAACCATCATTAGCTCCATCTTACAGGTATCCGTTACAATCCTGCTTGTGTTGTTAGGAATGGGTGCGATAGGCATCACCATAGGCTATTTAGCCGGTTTTATGTTAGGAACAATTCTTTTATCGTATACTTTACTAAAAATTCTAAAACCATCTCGGAACGAGTCCAGGACGCGTCTGTCACTTGCATGCAGAAATATTTTAGTGGCAAGTATTTCTTCATGGGTGCCAAAGGTAATGTCGGTTATAGGCGCACGACTTGGAACTGTAGTTGTATTTGGAACCGAGGGAGCAAGTCACGCAGGTTCCTACTTTATAGCAACATCGGTGTTCTATGCAATTACAGCAGTGATGGATGCATTAAATTCTGTGGCATTTCCGATATTGAGTGCTATGGATGATCAACGGAAAAAATTTGTTTGGCGATTGATAAAAATGATTCTAATTACAACCTTACCGATATCTTCAGTTGCTACAATATATTCAGACGAGATTATGGGGATTTTCGGACCTGATTATATTCAGGCCTCGCTACCATTGAAGATCATATTGTTGTCCACGCTAACATATACTTTCAATGTTTGTATTACCATACTAGTGTACTCGTACGGAAACTACTGGCAGGTTTTATATATTGGAATCGGTTCGAGCTCCTCTCGGATTGCACTTTATTTTATACTGGTACCGCTCTATGGTGCCTTAGGGTCTGCCATTGCGTTTACTACCGGATCAATTATCGGATTTGTCATTGCAGCCTTTGTAGCCAAAAAGGTCGGAATGAAAATATTCTGGAGAGAACTTGTTTTGTTATTTGCAATCCCAAATGCAGTAGGACTTCTCTTGGGCTCTTTTCAGGTAGAATACATGATAGGAATCCCTGTGATCTTTACGGCTTCGTTTGCATTATTCCTTAGACTAAGACTCCTAACTAAGCCGGACCTATATGATTCGGTAGCTATATTGCCAGATTGCGTTGCAAAACCATTAATTAATGTTCTAAATAAATTCTAGCACTATTTACCATATGCGAGACCTCAAACATCATAACTAAAATTTTAATAAACAAGAAACTCAGCTGTCAATAGGGTATTGATATGGAATACTATAAGCGTTCTCCATTTCTCTTTTCGTATTGGAATGAAAAAAACAAACTAATAGTTTATAATTATAATAGATATACGAAGGCTATCATATCCAAAGACATAGAAAGAATATTGGAGATTCTTCCAGACTGGGCCAGTGTCGAAGAAATCTTAAATAGATTTGAGGACTTTGATGAGAATAAAATAAAGAAGGCTCTGGAGCATCTGACAAAGCTTAATATAATTCATAAAAAGCCTTTCGCAAAAGAGGATGACAATATCCCTCGCAGAACTCGATGGAACCCTGTAGAACTGGCTATGCAAAGACAAATGAGTCATGTAGATCTATATTCCAAGTCACGAAACAGAAAAAGACCAATCAGTCCGATAAAATATGTCAAGGGACTATCTACAGTTAATTTGCCCAAACCACAGCCTGGCGGACCTGAGCGTAAGCTATTGGACGTTTTGGATGAACGCCAAAGCATTCGTAAATACGATCATAGTTTCTTGGATTTAAACAATTTATCTGACTTCCTATATAAGTGTGCAAGAATAAAAACGGTTCTTAATGGCCAAATCTTGTGGGGACTCACATTGACCAAACGTCCGTACCCATCAGGAGGTGCTAGATACCCGCTAGAGATTTATCCTGTGAACAATTCTATACCGAAAATTGAGAAGGGAATTTATCATTACAATCCGCTCAAACACAAACTCGCACTTGTTAACAAGAATGAGGTTTATCGAAAAAAGCTTAATGAATCTGTCTTTCAACAACTGGGGACACTACTAAATAGAGAGCCTGATGTGATTTTCATTATTACTGCGGTGTTTGCTCGTACAATGTGGAAGTACCAAAATATTGGCTTGTCCCTAATTATGAGCGAATTGGGCTGTCTGTATCAGACGATGTACCTGGTGGCAACGGAAATGAACCTTGCACCATGTCCTCTAGGAGGCACATACGAAGAGCTAGTTAAAGATTGGCTAAATTTGAATTGGTTTGAAGAATCTCAAGTGGGAACTTTTTTACTCGGTAAAAAAGCAAAA
>DATADQ010000246.1:0-3249 GCA_036258455.1 Nitrososphaeraceae archaeon
ATCAGACAGAAAGACTCAGATAGTTTATCCTAAGGATCTAGGATATCTTGCAATAAGAACTGGATTGAAAAGTGGATCTAATGTTCTTGAAATAGGTACCGGAAGTGCATCACTAACTACTTTCTTCGCTAGTCTCGTTGAGCCTTCAGGTCACGTGTTTACGTATGACGTTAATGAGGAATTTATGGAAATTGCACTGAAGAATCTCAAAAAATCAGGCATGGAAAAAAATGTTTCAATGTTTAAGCGCGACATAACAAGCGAAGGACTGCAGCTTTCTGGCATTGATGTTGCGATAATTGATTTGGGAGATCCTTGGGGTGTTTTACAGATTGTTCATGAATGCCTCAAAAACAGTGGATCTGTAGGAGTAATATGCCCAACCATGAATCAATTGGAAAAAACTTCTAAACACATGATTGAAGTAGGGTTTACAGACATTGAGAGCTCAGAACTCATGATCCGCAATATAGAGGCAAGAGAAGGAAAAACAAGACCATCAATGCGGATGATTGGACACACCACATATCTTTTATTCGGTAGAAAAATTATATAGATACTTTTCATCAGGTTGGAAAATGACTAAGGTCAGATTCATATTAACACAAGATTTGAGTAAATAATCCCATCCGATAATGAAATTAATTTTTTAGTACGCACATAGATCAAAGATTTAGGTACTTCAATCATGAATTTGGTGGTCGCAAAACACACAGATGTCTTCATAAATGATGCTTATTGAATTAATTGGAATCAAAATAAATGAGAGATATCATAACCGAGCAAGAGAACAATAGTAAGTAGAGCTGACGAGGTATGCGCCTCATAGAAGTGATTTAGAGAGCTATTCTTATAAGGAACCACCATAAACTTGAATATGTTGGCAACTGAAGGTTATTGTGTAAAATGTAAAGCAAAAAGGCAGATTAAAGGCGAACAACAGGTAATAATGAAAAATGGGAGACCAGCGACTAAGGGAACATGTTCAGTTTGTGGAACCAAGATGTTCAAGATAGGCGGAGGCCCTAGCAAGGCTGTAAAGAAAGGTAAGACTAAACCAAGACCAAAGCCAAAGCCAAAGCCAAAATCTAAGGCAAAACCAAAATCAAAATCTAAGGCTAAACCAAGAAGACGATAAAATCCTATACCTACATTTCTTTTTTATCTTTTTGATTTTAATTGTGTTAAGAATTAGCTTTCCTTGAAACTACCCGTTAATTTAATCTATAAAGAAAATTTTTCCTCTACTAGATCCAATTTTTGAACGTTCCCACAACACGATATTATTTCTCGTAGTCTAGTCCTTGGAACTTCAGATTTTACTAATTCTCGAGCCATTTTTATTCCGTCATTAATGTCTGTAGTTTTTTCTCCTGCGATTAAGGCAATTGATGCATTTAGAACTACAATATCCTCTTTTGCACTAGTAGATTTTCCATAGATTGTTTGTAATGTAGTCTTTACCGAATCCTCTATTGATTTTACTTGAATCAGTTCTTTTTTTACAACTTTCATATCCAATAATTTTGGGTCTACTTCATGTCTCTCAATATTACCTGATTTTAGAATAAGCATAGTATTTCTTGCAGTATTTGATAACTCATCCATGCCATCCAGAGAATGGATAAGAATAATTTTCTTGATATTGGACTTGATCATTGCATTAGATATAAGTTCGAAAAATTTTGGATCAGAGATTCCTATCACTTGAGCCGTAATATTTGTACATGGATTACATAAGGGACCAATTATATTAAATATCGTCTTAAACCCCAATTGCTTTCTAATGCCAGAAATCCTCTTCAGTTTGGGATGAAATTTAGGTGCAAATAAGAATGAGAAGCCGATTCTTTCAAGTGTATCAATCACTTCTTTTTCTGAGATATCCAAATTAAATCCTATGTATTCAAAAAAATCCGCACTGCCAAACATTCCACTGGCAGATCTGTTACCATGCTTTGCTACATTTATCCCAGAAGCAGAAGCAATAATCGACGCAGCGGTGCTTATGTTAAAAGAATTGGCCATATCACCGCCTGTACCGCAATTGTCAATGAGTGAACCAGTTACGTTAGGTGTTATTAGATGAGAATGTCCAATCATGATTTCTCTTATTATTCTTAGTTCATCGTTACTAACTCCTCTATATGTTAGTGCAGTTAGAAAAGATGCAATTGTACAGTCAGGAATTTGGTCCAAGAAGATTAGGTTCATTGCATTTCTGAATTCGTTTTCATCAATATGCTCATTTGATAAAATTTTTCTTGTTTGTTGTTGTAGATATTCTGTAGACATTATCTTTTCAGAATATTTATAAAATTTTCCAATATATGATAACCATTTTTTGTTAGCACCGATTCGGGGTGAAATTGTACTCCATATATTGGATATTTTTTGTGTTTCACACCCATAATCTCCGAATCATCGAGTGATATTGCTGTTACTTCTAAGCAAGTAGGAAAATTTTCCCTTGATGCAACGAGTGAGTGATATCTTGTTGCAACAAATGGGTTTGACAGTTTTTCGAATAGTTCTCCATCTGAATATTTTATTTTGCTTGTTTTTCCATGTCTTATTACATGTGCATTGATAACCTTGCCTCCATAAACATGTACTATACCCTGATGTCCAAGACATACTCCTAATACAGGAATTCTTGGCCCAATTGTTTCAATAATATCTCCACATATTCCGAATGATTTTCTATCTGCGGGATGCCCAGGACCAGGAGATAAAACTATTCCATCAGGCTGCATTTTTTTTATGTCTTGCATACTTATTTTGTTGTTACGAAAAACAATCGGTTCAGTAGAAAGTTTACCAAATAATTGGGCAATATTATAAACAAAGGAATCGTAATTATCAATTATCAAAATTTTTTTCATATCAAAACACCGTAATCTATGATTTCATCTCGTAATGTTAATTTTTAACAGTATTGATATTTAATGGTTATAATTCAATCGTAAATGAATCAACTTGGAAAGTTAAATCTTCATACCTCATACAAGAAATGGTATAGCTAAGAATTAATTGATAATACATTAAATAATCCTTCATTTCCACTTAAAATATTGAGAAATGGTAAGAGTATTCATAAATGGATATGGAAATATAGGTAGGAGACTTGCATCTGCATTTTCTCATGACAAAGAAATTCAATTTGTTGGGATAGGAAAATACTCAATAGACGACAAGGTTGATGAAGCCATTGCAAATAAATTTGCTGTCTATGTGCCTGAAGAAAAA
>DATADQ010000247.1:0-4053 GCA_036258455.1 Nitrososphaeraceae archaeon
GGTAACGGAACAATGATGGGTGGAAATGCAACTACGGGAGGAAACCAAACTGCATCATCAGGTTCTGAAGTAATTATTGCTCAAGGGTCCTCTGTTCCAAGTAATGCCAAATTCTATGAACCTCCAACTTTAACAGTAGCAAAGGGTACACCAGTAACTTGGAAGAATGCAGATTCTACGCTGCATACAGTAACATCAGGAAGTGCTGAAGGCGGCGAATCTGGTACAATATTTGACTCAAGTTATTTGGCAGCAGGAAAAACATTTCAGTGGACATTTAGTGACGCAGGAACATTTGACTACTATTGTACTCTTCATCCTTATATGAAGGGTCAAGTAGTGGTAAACTAAATCTCCTTTTTTCTCTTTTTTATAATAAAAACAAAATTCAAGAATTATTCTTCTCATTCATCTTCCTACATACAACTACGATTAGCATAATACTAAGTACAACTATGATATTGAAAATTTCTATATTATTGTGTCCAGTAATCTCTTAACTTGCTAATGATTTTATTATTCTTATTAGGCTCTTGATTTACAGAAAAATTCTGAAAAGTATTACTGTTGATATCTTTTTGTAATTTGCTGTTTTCTAAATCAGGTAAGATTGGATCATTGATATTATTTAATAATTTGTTTATATCTCTTATTGATAATATGGACAAGACTAATTTATTATCATCCGGCGATATCACTGGAATTTCCGACACGGCAGTTTTACTTATCAATTCAAAATAGTCTAGAATTGGATCTAATGGGCGTAACATTGGCGGATCATATACCATGATACTTTCAACAGTCATATTTTCTTCAATTGTCGAAACATTTGATAAATCCTCAAAATAAACCATTCCTTCAAACTTATCGTCATTATTAGTAACAACTAGCGATTTAACATTTAGGTCTCTCATTATTTGTATACCATCATTTATTGTTGTATTTCGATTTATATTATAGAAATCCGGACTCATTACATCTCTTACGAGGTAATTTTTTAACTTCGAATCATGTTTCTTGGCATTTAACAATTCCGACTTTATATTGGAAACATAATTTTTATAAATATAATTATTCTTACCAGAGATAATATTTGATATGATTACTGATATGACAGTCGGAATAAGCAATGTATAGCTTCCAACAACTTCAATCCCTATCACAATTGCAGAAATTGGAGTCCTAGTACTCGCAGTAAAGAAAGCAAATATTGAAATCAAAGTAGCAGACGTTGTGTCAATAAACATAAAAATTCCAAAAGAGTGAAATAATGTAATTAGAGCTGAGCCAATAAGACCACCTATAACTAATGATGGACCAAGTAGACCCGTACTATTCCGACATGCATTAGAAACTGATGTGGCAAAGACTTTCATTAAAATTACGGGGAACAAAATCCACAGTGGAAAGATTTGATGATTACCAACCATTGCGAGTTGTAACCATCCATACCCCGTACCCAATATTTCTGGAAAGCCAATTGCAAATATTCCAATAATTATTCCACCTAGCGCAGGCTTAAAGTATAGTGGAATTTTTATATTTTCAAAATGTCTTTGAAAAATCTGAATTGTCCTTACATATCCTATTCCTATTATTCCTATGATAGCTGCAATTATGCCGTATGCTACTAAAGACTGGAGACTTGTTTTTGTAATAAACTCCTGTGGGACATATAAGAAAGATGGCCAATCTAGAATAATTCCCGAAATAATATAACTTGTTATTGATGCCAAGAACGTTGGATATAGTGATTTGATAATGAAATCCCTACGATACAGTAATTCTAAACTAAAAATTGCTCCTCCAAAGGGTAACCTTAAGATGCCCCCTATAGTTGAACCCATTCCAGCCGCAATTGCAATACGAATTTCCTCTTGGTCAAGTTTGAAAATTCGACCCATTATTGATCCAAGCGTGGATCCGGTATTCGCTAGGGAATCTTCAATCCCACCACTAGTACCACTTCCTACAGCTAGAATACTGAAAAAAGATCTTAACGATGAAATTTTTAGACTAAATTGATTTTTCTTGTTATGAAATTCATCACTAATCTCGTCTATGCCATTCTTACCTAGGGCTGGTGATAATTTTATTGAAAGTATTCCAATGATTAGTCCTATAAGTCCTAAAATTACTGGAATAAGCCATGGTTTGAGGACATACAAAGAATAGTTGGACGACAAGTTTGCTACGTCTTCTGGATAAGGTTGAATAAATCTCACTATATCACTAAGAAAAAATGATGAAAAAATCCTAATTGCTTCATAGGCAGCAATTACCAATAATCCTGAAAGGACTCCTATGATCATGCCAATGACCGTCCATTTTCTCAGATACACAAGATCGAGGGTTGTCCAGTCAAATCTCCTGACAAATCTTTCTGTGTATCTAGATAAATTCAATTTGATTTATGGACATTGTGATGAAATTATAGGCTGATATTCAATGAGCTCAGTTAATATTTACAATTTTTGTTAAAATTATTATCCTCAAATATCTCTCATGAACATATTTTAATCTGAATCATAAATGCTCTTTTGGATTTACGCATTCTCAAATTTTAATACTAATTTAAATTACTCAAATATATTCAATATAACAATGAATATCCTTTTATTAGTAAGCACCATATTTTGTATACTGCTATTACTATTTATCGCATTTGCATTTATCAACAATAGTGATTTTAAATTGAGTAATGAAGCTGCTAATTCTGGGGGTCGTTTAGAAATTGATACATCTCCTGAGAATGAAACAGCAAACGAGACAGAAAACTAGTAATTTCTTTTGTTAACTGAATAGTTTTAATTCATTCAACAGAGTTTTGCCTATAATCCCAAGTGATATCAGGTTAGCTTACCTTCAGATCGAACAGCGCCTGTTCTGTTTTGATTGGAATAAAATTAATCCCCATGACGCTTACTTGTACTGAATATTGGCCTCCTTGATCGAATTTATATGGAATTTTAACAATTCCTTCAGCTGTGTGAAGCAATGGTTGTCCGGTTTTAGAAGAGGCTCTGAAAACTTCACTACTCATTTTGGTTATTGCAAAATCATAGTCTACATGAACTTGCACTGATTGCGTAGATGGTTGTAAAAATGTAATCATAAATTGCGTATTCCCGTTTTTCGTTATTGGAAAAGGTTGTATTTTTAAATCAATATTGACGCTTTTTCCATCTGTGGCTCCTTTGGTATCAGCAGATGCAATTTGCACCGAATTCGAAACCTGTGTACTATTTGCTGCCGTAGCATTAGTAATATTTAACGTATCTGAGGATTGTAAAAAGCCAAAGCCTGATTCTTTAAACGTTGGAATGATAACAAGTATTGCAAAGGAGAAACAGATTAGAAAATATATTAAACCAACATTTTTACTCATTATTTAAGATAAAGATTATTATTTAATAAATCTTACAATATGCAATACTGTAAAAATTTTTCTTTTATAATATAGTAATATTGAAAAACCTCATGACGGTGCAAATCAAATATTTATTATTGAAGAATATGTCACCATATCGTCCTATTTTCATTTTGGGGAGTAGTGAGTAGATTATCATGGAACGGTAGAAGTGATCTTAATCTGGATCCCATTCGATACCTCAATTTCGAACTTTAAAATATCACCAAATCCAATAAGTAGATTTTAGAACAAACATTTTTCCATCATTTGGTTTCTATATCTTTAATAAGTAAACTTAATAATCATTCATATGCATAAGTCTAGGAGTTCCCTTATTGCTCTTTTTTTCATGATTTCTATCACTATCATATTGATGGGAGCTACTATATTAAATTCAGGCTTTTCACAAGTTCCTAACCCATTTTCAGTATCTTCTATCATTCTTGGAAAAGATAAACCACTCTCTATGGCATTCGATCAAAATGCAGGTAAAATCTATGGAATATTTGCAACAAGTACTGGAGAAAAGAATCTAATTTATGTTATTGACACTGCTCAAAACAAAGTGATTGACACCATTAAGATTGGATCACAAAAAAATGATTTTCTATCCAATCTTGCGATAGATCCTGACAGAGGAG
>DATADQ010000248.1:0-5565 GCA_036258455.1 Nitrososphaeraceae archaeon
AGGGTTACCGACAATTTTCCGGACGTGCCTATGGGTACATTTAATCGGAATTCTAGGTCATCAGTTGGAGAACACACAGAATAATTCCTTTTTTAATTTCCCACAAAATTATTTGCAAGTATGCATAAGATAATACATGAACACGACAAAAACAAAAATGTATCTTAATAAAGGTTCAATAATAATCTCGACATTTCAATCTAGAGGATCTGCAAATAAAATAGCAAAAGATATGATTTCAAGAAAGCTGTGTGCCTGTGTAAATATTTTCAAGGTAGATTCATTCTACTATTGGAACAACAAGATACGGTATGATAATGAGTATCTATGTTTTTTTAAAACTATTTCATCTGCCAAACTGAAAAAAGAGTTAAAAAAAATTCATCCATACGAGATACCTGAAATTGTTGAAATCAAAATGGATAACATTGACAAAGAATACCTAGAGTGGTTAGTTAGCTCGGTTTCTTAGTGTGTGAGTATTTCTATGTTATCTTATCGCAAACCGAAGAAGTCCTACGATGCCTCCTAAAGAAGAAATTCGTAGTCCAATGTCAGTAGACTCGTCTACACCATATATTTTTCCTCCAATACTTTCGGTTGAATTCAGTAAATCAATAAATTCATCCTCACTGATCTTTTCTAAAATAGAGTTAGAATAAATCAAACAGTCTATTGATCTATTAGTTACAGCATCTCTTATCTCATTAACCCCAATGGCATATTTAGGCTCACCTTTGTGTATAAGATAGATTAATTTGTCCAATAGCGATGATACTATTCCAATTTTACTCGTTTTTAGCAACTCTTTTAATGATGTGGAACGAAGAGATACGAAAACACCGTCTTCACCTGCTACGTCTATCCCCTCTAAGATGCTAATATTGTAATTGATTTCCTTGGAAAGAAAGTTAAAAAATCTCCTCTTCGTTTCACCGGGCCCAAATAAAACTAGCATTAGTTTTTGGGACTGTAAATTAGTAACACTTTTAATTCCCCTAAGAATTTCGTCAAAAAAATTGTCTATATTTGGATTTATCATTCTAGAACCTTGAAATCTTTTTCCGCTCTGACCCGAGTAAATATTTGGTAAAATTTTTACATGAGTACCTGTTACTAATGCTATCGCTGCTTCCTGAAGATCAATTGAAATTAACACGTAGATTGTATTATTGCCAGAATTCCTTAATATATCAGATTGAATTTTTTTCCACTGTTTTTTTTCCAAAATAATCATATCATCTACTTTAATCGAAATAGAATGATGAACGCCCTTTGGAACCAACTGATTATCACTATTTAATATCGTTCCCCCCATCCATATTCTATCAACTGTTCCATCAAATTTGATGTTCTCGATTCTCAGTAATATTCTTATTTTTACTCGTTCGCCTTTATCCGGTCTGGAAAATTCAGATCTCTGTTTAATTGATCTTGTTGTGTCTGTAATAATGTTGTCATTGATTTCAATTATTCTTCTTAATGTAAACAGATCATCCAGATCTTCTGGAACGATTGCTTTTGATTTTTCAGAATGCTTTGAATCCCGTACAATCATCTGAATTATTTTTCACATTCTCTCTAATTGTTATCATCAATTGGTCTCAGTGTTCAATTTCGACTCATTTTTAGGTTCATTACTATGTTTTGAAGTCTCAAGGTAGCTGTTCACCCAGTCCTGGGTTATTACTCCTGATTCCACCAAATTTACTAACGCATTTGGTGATGCTTCACCGGTGACCTTGCCATTTTTCCTTCTAGTTTGTCGCCATTTAAGATGCGTATTTCCACTTTTTGAAGAATAAATTATGCCAAGTACTTCTTTAGCGTTTACAAACGTCATTTCACGAATCTTTTTGAGAGTCACCTTGTCAGCCGCTTCAATATAGATTGCTCCGGGGCCTTCTTCTCGTTCAGGAAATATTTCAAAGTCATGCATGTAACTTTCGGGTATAAAGGATCTACAAGTACTTATAATGATAAACCTCCTAAAACTCTCAAGTGAACAAGCAGCTTCTATTAGTACCAATGTCTTGATAGGATTTGTTGTTGTTATTTATCAAGTTTCTGACATATAAATCTGGGCAGTTTGTTTTATGTTAATAATCCAACTTTGCAAATTTTCAATTGGAGGGTGTGCATAATCTTAAAAATGAATAAACTGCCCGTCACACATAGAACGGACAAACTCCTAACTCAAGATCTACTTCATGTTGACTTCAGTAGGGCTATTCCGTCATTGTTTGTCCTATACTAATACGCCTGAAGACACTTAAAAATTAGATTGTAGCTGTAGAACTGAGTTCTTGATTTGAAATTCAAACTTTACTTTGAACTTGCGTCAGACCACAAATAACTAAAGTATTCCTTAGCAAATCCTGCTAAACCAATATGATTAGCCCAAATTGCTATTGGTTCCACGGCACCTCTTTCGTTTCTTCCATTTCCAAGTAGAATCATAACCTGATTTATGTCGCCTATGACTCCTCCTCCAAACATATTGTTTTTAATTCTAACCTCGGCAACTCTGGAGATGGTGAGTATTGTCTCCTTACTTGTATTATCAGAAACGAGGACTGCAATTTTTACACCTTTCTCTGATAGGTTTCTCAATGTAGCTTGAATTATGCCGACAATATTTTCTGCGCCCTGAGGTAATGCAAGAAGCAGTTCCTTCTTGCAATTTTGAATTATTTCTTGAACTTTATTAGCGATATTGAATAGACCCATTACGACCCATATTTCTGGTCTTTCCTTAATACCTGTTTTTTCGTAAATAGGCATTAGTTCTCGTATTATTAACTCATTGTTAGAATCCATCTTATTTTCAATTAATGTTCTTGTGGTTTCTGTAGCAGTTTGGGGTGAATTTGGAAAGAATTTTTGTGGTCTGGAGCTGTTAGATTCAATCCAAGCGCTCTCCTCTAATGATTTTAAAACTTCGTATATCTTTGAATAAGGCACATTTGATTTTTTACTTATCTCAGAAGCTGTCATTGAACCATTTTCAAGCAAAGAAATGTAGACTTTTATTTCATAACTGCCAAGCCCTATCTCTTCCATTGCTTTCTTTGTCTTATCAGATAAACTCATAATAAAGGTTAAACTCGATAACAAAACATAGTATATATCTTATGTACTGTTTAATTTCCGATTTGTAACCAAACTAATCACCATATTATTAGTTACATTATATTTATATAGTAAATATACAGAGTCGACTTGAATAACTAGGTGAGATAAAGTGGAATTAATACAAATATCCAATCGTACGGTAAACAATCTTAACACAGACAAGAGAACAATTCGATTTACTCAGAGTATCTGCCCAGATTGTAACATGATTCTTGATGCAGAAGTTTTTGAAAGAGAAGGTAAAGTCTTCATGACAAAAACCTGTCCCACACATGGTGAGTGTGAAGAATTGTACTTTGGATCATATAAAATGTACAATAAATTTAGCACATATTGGATGGATGGAAAAGGTGCACATGCACCGAATGTTATGGTAGATAAATGTGCATGCCCCACTAACTGTGGATTATGTACAAATCATCTGTCACATTCCGGACTCGCCAATATAATAGTCACCAATAGATGTGACCTTACGTGCTGGTACTGCTTCTTTTATGTTAAGAAGGGATTGGAGGGTGCTTATTTGTATGAGCCTACCCATGAACAAGTTAGAGCCATGATGAAAACTCTAAAGGCAGAAAAGCCAATCGCTGGAAATTCCATTCAAATCACAGGTGGTGAACCCATGTTAAGAGATGATATCACTGATATCATTAGGATTATGAAAGAAGAGGGTGTGGACCACGTACAAATGAATACTAACGGTATCAAATTGGCACTTTCCCCAGAGACTATGCGTCAAGTAAGAAATGCCGGAGTAAGTAATCTATACTTGTCATTTGACGGAGTAACCCCAAGAACAAATCCAAAGAATCATTGGGAAGTTCCATATGCTCTAGAATCTGCAAGAAAATGTGGAACTACTGTAGTGTTTGTTCCTACAGTGATAAAATCCATCAATGATCATGAGTTAGGTCCAATTATAAGGTACGCTCAAAAACATCTTGATGTAGTTCATGCAGTAAACTTCCAGCCTGTTTCATTAACTGGACGAATGGGTAAAAAAGAACGAGAAAAATATAGAATTACCATCCCAGATTGTATAGAAAGAATACAAGAACAAACCAACGGAGAAATTTCAACTGATGACTGGTTCCCTGTTCCATCATGTATGCCACTAACAAATGTTATCGAAGCATTTAGCAAAAAGCCAAAATACGAATTATCAATTCACTTTGCCTGCGGTGCTGGAACTTATGTATTTGAGGACACTCAAACCAAGAAGTTAATACCGCTTACGTCATTTGTTGACTTGAAAGGTGTTTTGGAATATTTCGAAGAAAAGGCTGAAGAGATAAAATCAGGTGCAAATAGATATTGGACAATGCTACAGGTAATTAGAAAATTAAATCAATTCGTAGATAGAAACAAACAGCCTCATGGATTAAATCTTGCAAAGATGTTCTCTAGCATATTACTGAAACATAATTTTGACTCCGTAGGTTCATGGCATGTTCGTTCACTCTTCTTGGGAATGATGCACTTCCAGGACAAATATAACGAAGATCTTGAAAGACTACAGAGATGTGATATTCATTATTTGACCCCCGACTTGAGAATTATTCCATTCTGTGCGTTCAACGTAATTCCAGAATGGTATCGAGATAGAATCCAAAAGAAATACAGCATTCCTGTTGAAGAATGGGAAAAAGCTCATGGACAAACTCTTGAAGCTGGTTTGTATCGTGGCATTATGAGAAGAGGTAAACCTGAAGCACAAATGGGATGTGCAATGTCCGAAATGCACAAGGCAGCTGCCGAATCAATGGCCAATGACGATCACAAGGCTGTTGAATTGAGAAACGGAATGGCTGGCGCCTGAAAGGTTTTTTCGCAAATAACTTTCCTTTTTTCCTATTTCCAACAAATCGTAATCTGGCATTATACAAAGAATTTTTTAGAATTTTGGATATAAACTAGAACAAGCTTTAATTGAACGCAGTTTCCAATTTTCACAATGTCTAATATGAAATATATTCAACTTGAACCCCAAGGGGAAATCGCTCTACTGCGAATTAACAGACCTGAAGCACTCAATGCAATGAATATCGATGTGATATCGGAGCTTTCTCGAACAGTGGATATAGTAGGCGTAGATGAGAGTATAAAAGTCATAATAATAACAGGAGCTGGTGAAAAATCCTTCTGTGCTGGTGCGGATATATCATACATGGTGAACATAGACCCAATAACCGCGGAAAAGTATGCATCATCAGCACAATCTGTCTTGAACAAAATTGAAGGTTTGGAAAAACCAGTGATAGCCGCTGTAAATGGATATGCACTTGGAGGAGGTTGTGAATTAGCGATGGTTTGCGATATTAGAATTGCTTCAAGTAATGCAAAATTAGGACAACCTGAAGTAACAATAGGAATTCCTCCTGGATGGGGAGGCACGCAAAGACTGATGAGGTTAGTTGGTCCTGCAAA
>DATADQ010000249.1:0-5047 GCA_036258455.1 Nitrososphaeraceae archaeon
ACCATTTTTCGATTTGCACTTTACAAAACCTCTGAAAAGAAAATCACAGGGAAGGATGAAAATAGGGATAATCGTGAGAACGAAGTCAGCAAGAATGTTAATTATGAACTTAACATATTCAAAAGAATGAAGACCATTTACGATGTGAAATTTCTAAAAATTAATGATCTTGAAGATAATAGTTTTGAATATGCTTTAATAAAAAACATAGACACACAATATGCTTAGAGAATTTCGCTGCATCCAGGATTGTTCTGACTGTTGTATTTACCGTCAATACTATCCTTCAGTAGATTATGGAAAAATAGGTGTCCTTCTTTTGCCGGAAGAAAAAAAGGAAATTGAAAATCTAGCTGAATCTTTCAAAATTAAAATTACTATTTTTCCGAGACTGGGAATTGGTATCAATAAAAAATCAAATGGCCCTCGTCAAGTAATAGCATATCAACTTATGGGCACAAAAATAAATGGTGATTATTGTCCTTTTCTTAATATCAACAGTAATAATCGTTCTCCGCATGGAGGTTTTAATTGCCTAATATATAACGCAAGACCTCTAGCTTGCCGTGCCTATCCTGCAATAAAAGAGAATAAGACGGATGTTGAACTTGATTGCAATTGTAAATTCTCATGTCAATATTCAAATCTGGCAAGTAAGAATTTGCTTGATAGCGAATTGAGGGCATTAACAAGAATTATTAATAATATTGAGAGGTTTGCAGATCAAAAAATATGGCGCTATGCAACACACGTCGGAGAGAAGCCCTTCATAAAACTTCTACTGCCACGAGGGTGGTACTTACAAAATAAATGATAATCGTCAGAACAATTATGACTTACGCATTATGAATATGAATTCGATTTTGAATAAATTACGGTAACTCCTTTCTTTATTTCAACTATTCTACTGATTGGAATCAATTCAAAATTTGAAGATAGTAAAATAAATTCTTTCAATGGGATAGTTACTATATCATGGAAATCACGGTATGAAACTTGATAAAGGTCTATATCATCGTAGAACCTAGCTTTACTTAATATTTCTACTAGTTTGCCTTTCTTCTTCCTCATTCTTTATAATACATTAAACCCCCACTATCAATTATTTTTTTTATTAATGGAGGAAATGGAGAAATAGAGAATTTTTTTCCATTGGTTATATCATGAATTAGATTTTTTTCGATATCTATTTCGAGTGTGTCCCTGTCAGAAATTTGTTCTAGGGTAGACTTTTCGATTTCCAAAGGTAATAGATATCCACCATCAACAGAGTTACGGTAGAAGATTCGCGCAAATGATGGTGCAAGTACCGCACTGATTCCAGAATGAGAAAGAGCTATCGGAGCATGTTCCCTGCTTGATCCACAACCAAAGTTATTTCCTGCAAGAATAAAATCACCCTTGGAGACTTTTTTTGAAAAATCGGTATCGATCCCCTCCATGGCATGTTTTGATAACTCATCATGGTCATGGATCTTCAGATACGGACCTGGCAGTATTACATCTGTGTCTATATTATCCTTGTCATATTTATGGACAATTCCTTTCAATGTCATTTCGATACATCCCTAGGATCGGTTATCCTTCCTTTGATTGCAGAGGCGGCTACAACCAGAGGAGATGCAAGATATGTTTGAGATTCAATATGTCCCATCCTTCCTGGAAAATTCCTGTTGGTAGTACTGACACAAACTTCATCCTTTGCCAAAATGCCCATATGCGCACCGCAGCAAGCACCACAGGTCGGTGGACCAACAACTGCCCCTGCTTCCATAAAGATATCAATCAAGCCCTCCTTCAAAGCCTTTATATAGATAGATTGAGTTGCAGGCAAAACTTCTGTCCTTATCTTTACTTTTTTCCCCTTTAAAATTTGGGCAGCTGATCTCAAGTCTTCTAATTTCGCACCAGTACAGGATCCTATATAGGCTTTATTGATCTCAACGTGTTGCAACTCTCTGGCAACAGCGGCGTTTTGTGGTGAATATGGTTTTGCGACAATTGGTTCAAGTCTATCAATTTCATAAGTATACTCTTCCACATATTGACGTTTATCTCCTAAAATTGGTTTGTACGACTCTGCAGTCCTTTGACCGATGTATTCATCTGTAGTGGCATCTGGTTCGATTATTCCGTTTTTTGCTCCAGCCTCAGTGGTCATATTTGTAAGTGTCAATCTTTCTTCCATGCTCATCTCGCTTACCGCATTTCCAACAAATTCCATCGCCTTGTAATTTGCTCCATCAGTTCCAATATCACTAATTATTTTTAAGATGATATCTTTGGCCATTACATGCTCTGGCTTTTTTCCAATTAATTTAAACAAAATAGTCTCAGGTACCTTTAACCAAATCCGCCCGTGCAGCATTGCATATGCAATATCAGTGTGCCCTAGACCTACTGCTAATGCTCCAAGAGCGCCCGTTGTATTTGTATGTGAGTCACCTCCAACGTAGAATTCTCCTGGTAATACCAATGCTTCCTCGTGAGAAAGGGTATGGCAGATGCCGTATTGTCCAAGTCCGTATTTAAAGTGCTTTTTAATTCCATATCTTTTTGCCCAATCGGTTAGTTTTGTTATATTTTCCGCAGAAATCCTATCTGCGGAAGGAACAAAATGGTCTTCAGATATCCATATTCTGTCTGGATTCCACACCTTTTCAAGATGAATTCCTTTCTTTGACCATTCTTCAAATACTTTAATTACTCCTGGACCAGAAACGTCATGAATCATCAACTTGTCAACATCGGCAAAAACTACATCACCAGGACTAACCGAATTTCTATTTGAAGCACGTGCGATTATTTTTTCAGTAATATTCATTTTTCAAAGCTCACTCTAAATCCTCTTTTGACTTTAATAATTTTTCCTGAACACAAATATTGTGAGAAGGATCTTAATAAATAAATGGAAATTTTCCCCATCAAGATCCGAAAGAAGGGTGTAGGTTTTGATCTTTTCAGGGCAATAGTTGATTCAGAATTCAAGTTTCAAAACAATGACATTTTAGTTATCTCAAGCAAGTTTGTTTCAATGAGCGAGGGTTCTCTTACTGACTTAAAAAATGTCAAGATATCTAAAAGAGCAAAGGCCCTGGCATCAAGATTTAAGATGGATGAGAAAATTGCACAAGTCGCTTTACAAGAATCACAGCAAATAGTTTCTGGAATTCCAGGCTTTTTGTTAACAATAAATGATGGCATGATTGCACCTAATGCAGGGATTGACAGATCAAACTCCCCTCCCGGAAAAATAATACTTTATCCGAAGGATTCTTTCAAGTCCGCAAAACAATTACGCAAAAAATTTTTCGACGAGCTCCGAATAAGGATAGGAATAGTAATATCAGATAGTAGACTCATGCCCACAAGGATAGGATGCACCGGGATTGCAATTGGTGTCTCTGGAATTGAACCTGTGGATGATCAGAGGGGTAAGAAGGACCTGTTTGGAAAGAAATTAAGGGTAACTTTCAAAGCGACCGCCGATTGCCTTGCTACGATGGGGGTTTTTGTAATGGGGGAGAGCAATGAATCTATCCCAATTGTTGTCATAAGAGGAGTGGATGTCAATAGAACCGAACGGAATCTGAGCATGAAAGACATGACCGTTGAACCAAAAGTCGATATTTATCTAAGAAATTTGCCATATTATGATATCCAGAAATAATTCTATTATCCATAGAGTTTTAATACTGCTTTTCTTGTTATCTTGTTAGATAACTGGGATGTCAGAATTCCTAACTCGTTATCCAAGACGAATAGATTTGTTGAAGGGTCTGAACGAGTTTATTCACCATGAAGAGATACAATTTGACCACCTGAGTGTCATAGTGAAGGTAAAGAAAGAAGAATTGATTAAGACATTGTTTGCCGAAGGATTTAAAAAAGTAAAATTCGAAAACAAGAAACCGACACAAATAGGAAGCGGGTTTTCTAAACAACTCAAGTATCCTTGGGAGATGCACCTCCGTCTTCTGAATCTCCAGCAGGGATTAATTGCTATAAAAGCAGAGGTTGAAATATCTCGACGGTATATTCAGCATATAGGTTCTGTAAGGGTACCTGTGGTCTACGAGATTGAATCCATACTCAAGAAACACAGGATAGAGTATAAACTATGGAATGAAAAGCTGAGAGATTACATAACGCATATCATAGACAATCATCAAATTAAATTAGAGGGTCCAAGATTGCATGCTATGCCATGGAAACACATGATATTTGCAACTGCATCGCTACTAGTTCTTTATGGATTAAATTTTCTCCAACTAATTTAAGAAATATTATATTGTACTTCAAAGGTCAACTGTCCAGAAAGTCAGTACTATTGATTAATATTAAATCTATATCTCAGTGAATTTTGTCTTTGAAAAAAACCATTCCTTCTATGCCCAAACTTTTTCTTTGAATGTGAATTTCTTGTTTAATATGAAATTAATCGTAGTAGCGATAGCTATAGCCACAATTAAGGAAATTCTGTACGGCATAAAATTCTCAACCATGTAATAGAGGATAGAAATTTGGATAATCAGGCCAATTGCACTGATACTAATGAACGAAACGAATTGTCTTGCAGTGGACCCTACATCAAATCGCTTGTCCTCAAAAGTCCAATACTTGTTCAAAAAGAAGTTCGATGTTGAAGAAATGGCTGCTCCGATAATGGATGCCTCTAGATACCATACGTTGGATAACAATCTGATAGAATTGGCCACATCATTGGCCAAAAGAAATGAAATAATATAGTTAATAAACAGTCCAGAAATCCCAACTGTATAGTATCGACCTACTTTCGAGATGAATAGTACCGATTTTTTATTTACCTGCTCACTAATTGTGACCTCACCCGACTTCGGTCCATGCCTATATAATTGCCATATTGCTTCAGCGTAATTCACTATTACATTATAATTCATTTTACTTTTTCCAGACTGCCTATCAGTAAATGTATAGGGTATTTCCTTAATTGGAATTTCCTTGTTTTTTACCAAAATCTCGAGTAGAATTTTGTAACCTTTAGTATCGATAGAAACATTTTGTATCA
>DATADQ010000250.1:0-4275 GCA_036258455.1 Nitrososphaeraceae archaeon
ATAAGAAGGCAAAATTCTTACTTTCAAAAAGTTCTCTAATACGAGGGTCACTTAACATTCCATTTGATTGTTCACTCATAGTCAAATATTGGCATTATTTCTAATAACTGTTTATTAAGCTCAAAGTATCTTGCAATAGTCTAAAAATCGAAGTTTTGTGAAACGACAATTCCGAATATGTAATTGCGTAGAAATTTTCTTATAGTAATGTAGGAAAATAGTACAGAACTTGAAAATTAAAAGTAAACCGAATGACCTAAACAATATTGTACTGAAGGTATTGGCAGAAATTGAAGAAACGGCAAGAAAGGAATTTCTACCATCAATAGGCCCCATTAAGGGAAAAATTATAGAAGATGTTATTAGGGAACACAAACCTAGGAAGGTGCTTGAGATTGGAACATTGCATGGATATTCAGCAATTTTAATTGCAAATATTATATTGGGTGAGAAATATGGAAAAGAGAATTTTGCTAGTAAAGATGGTGGTAGTGATCCCATTCTTATCAGTATGGAAAAGGATCAGAAACTTGCAAAGATAGCAAGAATGAACATAGAAAATTCTAGATTATCAAAAAAAATACAAGTAATTGATGGTGATGCTTTGGAAGTGATTCCGAGACTTAAGTCCAAATTCAATATGATATTCTTGGATGCAACAAAGAGTGAATACCTAAAATATCTTCAACTTATTGAAAAGTATAGTTTACTAAATAAAAGAGCAGTAGTAGTTGCGGATAATGTGCTAATATATGAGAATGAAATGATGGATTATCTGGATTATGTTAGGAATTCAGGCAACTATATTAGCCGTACAACAGAAACTACATTGGAGTTTACTAAAAATGTGAAAGATGCTCTTGAAGTAAGTATTAATGTTGATATATAGTACTGGAGTGAGCTCCGGTGTTTTATCGTCAAACGTTTACACGACAGTGATCATTATGGTCGCAGTGACCACACTAATCACCTCCATATGTCTAGAAAACGTCTATAGCAAAGAGCCGCCAGTCGTTAATGACGACTCCTAGAAAGTCACGTAACATAACTTAAAGCTATGTCAATGCTCGTATTTTGCATTAATCTGGATATAATTTGGATAAATCTTTTTAAAAGAAACTCGCGTTTGCTTCTAATGAAAATAATATGAAAAGAATTACCAAAACAATTCTTTGTATGATCCTTACGGTCGGACTAGCGGCTACTGTGACTTTGGTAACAAGTAAAACTCCACTATTTGCTGCTTCACCAGATGTTCAGAACTTTATGAACATGACTGAGGAACAAAGAATTCAAGCGGCTAAAAACATGACTCAGGAAGAAAAAGAGATGATAATGAATGACTTTTCAAAACAGAATACTACTGTTGACCAAAATATGTCCGGGACTAGCATGCCAAATGATACAAAGCCTTTAGTCGGTAATTTCGTAGGTTCAGGTGACGGTTTTCATAAAGCTGAGGGTCTTGCTAAGGTAATCAACCTTGCAGATGGCAGAACCTTCCTAAGATTGGAAAATCTAAAAGCGACTAACGGACCAGATCTATATGTTTATCTTTCTACGGGCAAGGATGCTTCAGATATTGTCAATCTTGGAAGATTAAAAGGCAATATAGGTAATCAGAATTATGAAATTCCTGCTGGAACTGATTTATCAAAATATGATACCGTGCTCATTTGGTGCAAGGCCTTCTCGACTCTTTTTGGCAGCGCGAAACTATCAAGTCAATAACTTGTAAGGAGTTTAAATGTATGAATAAAAAAAGGATTGTTATATTAATCATAATAGCTGTAGTTGCCATATTAATTGGATTGTATACCATTTTACCTCTCTTTACTAATACAGTGATTGATGAACCATTGCCGACAACATCAGGATTGAACGTTGGTGCACCTGCCATTGATAACCATCTCTATCAAAATGGTTAATCACACGACCAGTACGTCCTTTTTCGTACAATTTAGTTTGCCTTTGCTTAAAAAAGTTGTAACTAATCTAATTAATTAGAATTTTAGGTTAGCCATTATGTACTAATAATGATAAGCTCTCACAATCCATTAATAGCATGTTATCCCACAAATTAGTAATATTGAGCACAGAAAAAAAATCCCTTCAATCGCAATCAGACACTAAACTATGCAACTAGCGGACAATCTGGAGAAGAACCTTCAATTATTCCGGACAATCATTTCGAGATGCAAAAGGATGAGGGACAAACGAAAAAAAGCTGCCAGAAAATTATCGAAAAATATCAGATGACTTACTCCGCACCAACCTATTGACTAAAGCCCTAGTCTTTATTCTTGAACCATTTTTGCGTTCAAATTAAATGCTAGCTGAAACAAAAACTCTAAATTCTGGCTGAAGGTGTCTCACTCTTTATAGTCAGGGCGTTATGATAGATTTTAAAAATTGCTGGAAGCATGCCTATTGGTTCACCATCTACAGAAACAGTAACATCTCTCTCTTTTGGCAAAAACTTGACTTCTGAAGCTTGATAATAAAGAATATCTTCTTCATATTTGTAAGTGCTTGTTCCCTTTAATTCTACTAACTTATCAATCATTTTAAAACTTCCTGAATTCTTCAATATTATAATATCCAACAAACCATCTGAGAATTTTGCCTGAGGAGCCGCTTTGAAACCACCCCCTAAGAAACGTCCATTTGCAACGACACCCATAGTCATTTTTGAGGAGAATTTTTTATGCTTGTCTATTACTATATCACATTCATTGCTATTGTACGAGGGCAGAGTTGCAACAACACTTGCCACAGTAGATACAAAGCGATTTTTTATTTTTCCTCTTACTTTTTTAGATCTATCAATAATTTCAGCTCCGACACCAATCTCTGCTGCATTCATAACAATTCTTTTATGAGTTAAAGATGGACTTTCTTTATCAGTTATAACAGCTGCTATAACATCTACCTTACGTCTCTTCATATGTCGAATACGCATTAGAGATTCGGCTCCTTGATGTTTTAGCCCAAGAGACCTTGCTAATACGTTTCGACTGCCAGATGGGATAACGTACATTATACCTTTTGGATTTATAGGTTTTAGCCTAGGATCAAGCTTAAAATTGCCATCTTTAGTTTGTTTGTTTTGTGATTTAAGATCAAAAAAGCCATTTACAACTTCATTAATGGTACCATCTCCACCAACAGCAACAATATTCTTATATCCTTTTCTAAGTAACTTACGTGTGATAAATATACCGTCATTGGTTTTTTTCGTAAATATGATTCTATGAGCTTTGGGTAAAAAATCCTTAACACTACTATAAGTTTGGACCCAGTTTTTCCCCGTGTTACCTCCTTGAGAATTAGGATTTAATAGTAGAATCCTCTCGTTCGCGTTTATTTTATGCAAATTACTTACAGTCATATTGTTATCTGAACGTTTATTTTTAGAAGTTTTCATTCATCTATTCTCCACTATTCTCCACCAAAAGTAACATAAATATAATATATAGTTATTCAACATCATTTCGTAGAGTTGAAATAAATATTTTTCCAACATTATATATTTGAGGAGTTAAATTGAAAAGGTCATATATTGTCAACAATGCCCGAATCTAAATTTAAGAATAAATTATATTCATATACCAAATACCAGAATTTATAATTCATTTTTGATTATTGTATCAAGTTAAAAGCAAATCACTAGTGTGTGCTTACAAAGTATAAGGCCTATAATAACAAGAAAAAAAGATTTTGAGAATGTTCCTACTTTGCACTTTCCTTGAGTTTTTCACTTGCATTACCAAGTAAACTTCCCAGACCACCAGCTAATCCCTTGCCTACATCTTCAGTCTTATTTAAGATTTGTCCTCCTACTTCACTAGCATTCTTTCCAAATTCTGATGCAGTTCGATTTATTCCTGCGCTGGCATTTGCGCTGGCATTCCCTACTGCTGCGCTGGCATTCCCTGCTGCATTTGAAGCGTTCGTTGTCACATTCTGGGCACTTGCAATAGATGCATAGGTTAGAGCAAACACAAACAAGGAAATAATACTTCCAATGTACAATTCTTTTTTCATCAACACTAGATGGACAACATTGTTTTAATAGTTATACATTTTAGTTCGGTTAAAAAAACTGGCTATGAGAAGGTAAGTCTACCATAGCTCATGTAAAGATATGACTATATTTTTCCATTCCATCACAAATTGGCTTCCGATGGTTACTTAATATCTCTTTAACCAAGTTTTTATATTTTTACAACTTTCTAAAAGAAAAGTTAACATTATTTGTTGTAATACAATTAA
>DATADQ010000251.1:0-3731 GCA_036258455.1 Nitrososphaeraceae archaeon
GTATACTGTGAAGATGACGGATCTGACTCTGCTACCATTTTTTGTAAAGTTGGTTGCATTATTGCGTAATTTATTGGCAGGAAAAGAACAGCCCACACGATTATTCCTGCCAAGATACCAGTTCCAACTCCTTTCAACACAGAATTAATATACAATATTTTAATTCTCTTTGTTACGGCACTGTAAATAATTCCTATAATGACGGCAGTTATCATATACAAAAGAAATCCGATATATACTGCATATGATGGATCGATTCCAAACGCTATTCCAACCATTTTGAACAATCCCCCTGGCTCGAGTCCCATTTCTTGATCCAATGCCAAGAATAATCCAAAGATTGCCCAAGCCGCTGTTAGACCTGCAATCATACCCGAAGGTCTTCTTATAACTATTCCACCAGATGATTCCATATCACTAATTCATCAAAATCATATTTAGGGATGTTGTTTTGCAGGAAATAAACCTAGCAGAATTAGAAAATGATAGTGTCAAGTTTAACAAACATTCAATTTTTATCCTTGATTCTGATCGAATTAAGATATAGATTTGCAATTAATGGAGTTAAGCCTAATTGGAAAACTGTCTAGTAATAAATCTGTGTTCGTCTGGACGTGAATTACTAGACATCAATTCGTTCCTGGGAAAATTCTTGTTCATCGTTACATCAAAGTTTGTCCTGTCCATTACCTTGGTACAAGAGCCAGAGATCCACTTCATGGTATCTCGGTGTAAGAGAACTAATTTTATGAACTCGTCGGTACCCATAACGATATCGGTTCTAAAATGGATTCTGATATTAGGTATTAATAGCAAAACCTTAAGTTCTTCTTGTCCGAGGTCATTCAAAAATAGAGTAAAAAAAAACTAATTTACATTCTTATTTTGAGTCACAGAATGATAAAGCTAATCTAAACTCTTCTGGACTCGTGTAAATTCCACTTTGCTCGTAGCCTATTATTTTATCTCTACATGCAGAGTATTGTTTCATCATGCCTTCTGTGTACGATAGGCCTGCGTACATCAACAATACAATCGCCATCGTTATAGCTACTGATATTAATAATATCGATGAGGTCTTGGGTTCATCATGTTTTGATATTGCAATTTCATTTGGTCTTATGAGTGCAGTATCTAGTAAGCTACTCATCTTAATATCTCCTTTTTGGTCATTTTCGAAATCATAAGTTACATATGGTGAAACGACCACTTTAAGTATAGTAAGACATCTTTATTACTAATACCAAGCTCCTGTTATTTTTAATATTAAAATTTTATTTCTCTTATTTACTACGTCATGTATGGTCTGGTCTATAATTAATCATTATCGGATCTATCTCTGATACGCTTCCAATCACCTTTTTCATGACGCGGACCTATTGAACTTGCAGTGCCAGTATAGTCACCCATCACTTCCAGAACATAATCAATATCGTTCAGTTTTTTTAGAATCTCTAGCGTAATACGATGCGTTGAAACGTAGTGAGTACCATTGTCATATATCGAAGGAACAGTTCCAGTAGTTTGCAATATATGGTCCTTGGACTTTTCAGGATTTGTTCCTTCTTTCGTGAAAACCTCTACAGTATAGATGGGTGCACTATCATTCGGATTGTTTACAACTCGTACAATCAGATCATAGACAAAAGCGGGGTCTACTTTAGGAAATAATTCGCGATAAGCCTCCCCTAATTGTTTAGTCTGCAGCCTTAGTTCGTCTAATTTACTTGTCTGAGCTTTGCCTTCACTCATACCACGATCTTAACTCCTTCCCGCTTGTATTAGTCATAAGAATGAGAGTTACTCCTTAGGTATAAAAATTTTCTCAATTGTTGTTGATGTTATCCGTAGATGTAGCGTTCTTTCTCAAGATTTTAAAGTCTGGATCCGACGTTTAGATCCATTGTGATTCTTTCACAATTACAAACAACTTACAATCGATAGTATAATGAAACGGATATCATAGAAGAGATTCCATCGATGGATGGATGGTTTACCAATTATATTCCTGGTACCTTTAATTCGTAGGTGTTAGACCGATGGGTTGTGATTTGTTAACAATTCGGGGTCCAGTTACACTAGATAGAAACAAAATTATCTGTAAAAAATGAGTTCGTCTTTACAAATCATGACGCTTCTTGTTCTTCCGATTCTTCCTCTTCCTGCTCAACGTCTTCATATTCATGGGATTCATCTTTTATTTCTACCCTTTCACCATCTTTCACTTAATTTTCAGATTCCTCACTCATGGTATGTAGGACAGTGGACATGGAATCAACTAGATAAACCTTATTATCTAGAACTTCATTATATGTTACTAGAACTAAATGACTAGTACTGATTCTCGTGATTGGAAACTTGAAGGAGATTATTTTGAAGGTTGTAACTGTGACTCAATATGTCCCTGCATTTTTTTACAAGACCCTGATAAAGGATACTGTAACCTTACCGTGGCTTGGCATATAGAAAAAGGCCATTATGGCACTGTACTACTAGATGGATTAAATGCTGTGGGGGTTTTTGTGGCTCCTGGCAATATGTTCACCGGTCCTAAAATGAAGCTAGCCTTTTACGTTGACAAAAATGCAAATCAAGAACAGAGTGATGCTTTATCAAATATATTTTCAGGTCAATCCGGTGGTTTTTTTGCTATAGCAGCGCAGTTTATCGGAGAGATGGTTGGAACAAAATCTGCTCCGATAACATTTGGAGTGGAGGGAAAGCGCCGTTGGTTAAATATCCCAGAATACTTAAATTTAGAAATCGAGGCAATGAAAGGGAACGATCCTAATAAGGATAGTTTACTTGTAAATCCTTCCTTTACCATGGTACCTGGACATGATGCTGTAATAGCTCGTTCTACCAAATATTCCTATAATGATCATGGGTTTAAATGGGACAGCACTGGTAAGAATGGTTTCTATTCTAAATTTAATTACAGTCCCTAAAATCTCATATGGCATCGCGAGACATCCAGCGGCATCAGCACATGCTACCATCCAATGTGCAATTGAATTACGAGACAGGGACCTAAGGGGAGATCTTGCTACCATTCAGATACCAGCGCTCATTCTTCACGGTGCAGATGATAAAATATGTTTATTTGACCTAGCCAGAGTTATGCACGATGGTATCAAAGATTCGGCTTGTTTCATTTGACAATGCTGGACATGGATTTTACTATGAGGAGAAAGAAAAAGTCAACGCTGAGCTTGTAAAGTTTATTGGGTAACTATGTGTATGTTATTGAACGTAATCACAAGATTACTCTTTAATGACGTAAAAAATATTAGATATTAATTCTGATATTTCCGAAATTATAATGGGCCTGAAACGGATGAGGTCAGATCTGAGTATAATCCGAATATACAGCTTTGATTTGATCGGATAATGGTAGAGCAATTGTCAAATTTGACCCTGTTTAAGTAGAATCACGTTTCCTACTATTCTGTCGATGCTAAAATATAATGTTCCCGTCGGGAACCAATCTGTTAACAATTCGAATCCAATTAGACGAGAAGATAAAATAGTCCCTAAAACGGCATTGTTAATTTCAAGACGGTCACTCAGTTAGCTTTTAGTTACTACCACATATAAATAAAATGCTTGCGTTAACAAGAAACAATGACTCAAAACCAAGATTACGTTGAAGCAGGTAAAGTGAGTGAAATTAGTAATGGACATATGAAACATGTAGAGATAAATGGGAAAGAAATTGCAATAGCCAATCT
>DATADQ010000252.1:0-1544 GCA_036258455.1 Nitrososphaeraceae archaeon
GAAATAATTGAGCCAAAAATTTTAAAATTAATCTCGCGATTGATAAATAAGGTAAGAAGATATAATACGTTACCTTCAGTGGGAAGAACTCATGGACAACATGCAAGCATAATCTCTTTTGGATTAAAATTTGCAATATGGGCAAATGAACTTTCACATCATATAGAAAGGATCGAAGAAGGTAAGACGAGATTTCTATTATGTAAGACATTAGGAGTAGTTGGAACAGGCTCACTAATGGGATCAAAGGCGTTGGATGTTCAAAACAACGTAGCCAAGTCACTCGGACTTCATTCTATAGAAGCTGCAACACAAGTAATACCCAGAGAGAGATTAGCAGAGGTTCAATTTATTATTTCATTAATAGGATGTACGTTAGATAAGATGGCGACAGAAATAAGAAATTTACAGAGAACTGAAATAGGTGAAGTTGAAGAACCTTTTAAAAAAGGTCAGTTGGGAAGTAGCGCAGTTCCAATAAAAAGGAATCCTATTAAGAGTGAGAGAGTATCGTCACTTGCGAGAATTCTTCGTTCCTTTTCAAATATCTCTCAAGAGAATATTTCATTATGGCATGAAAGAGATCTCTCAAATTCTGCAAATGAGAGATTTACCATACCAATGGGTATCATTCTTTTGGATGAAATGATAAACAATATGATAAAGGTAATTGAAGGATTGACTGTAAATAGGCAAAAAATTCTGGAGAATATTAATAAAACAAAGGGAAGAATTTTTGCGGAATTCATTCTTGAAGCTCTAGTTAAGAAAGGAATTCCTCGAATGAGCGCATATGATAAAATACAACATGTTGCTTTTGAAACTCTTGCAAATGATAAAGACTTTAAAGAAGCAATAATGCTCGATCCTTCTATTGGAACCAATTTAAACAAGAAGGAATTAAGAATAATATTTGACCCAAACTCTCATCTGGCTGCATCAACAAAAATAATAAACAATGTCATAAAAAAAGCCGAACAAATACGTAAAAATTACAATATCGGCTAATCTATTTTTTTATAATATTTGTGGATTAAAGAACCGTATTGAAATGCTTTTTTTCTCCTAATTATCACTTCTGGTGGTAAGTCAAAAGATAACGCTATCTTTCTAATGATATGCTTTCTTAAAACATCATCGTTGCCAAGTATTTTATTATAAATTGGAAACTTCATTGCGACAGAAATGAACCTATTTGAGAGAAATGGTTGTAAAATACTGACGTGATATTTATCTGCTACCTGTCTTATTTCATTTATTAATTCCAATTCATTTAAGATCTTTGATTCAATAGTCTTGTTAATAGTATCATTACCTTGATTAAATATATATCGGAAACTATTGTATCCACAAAAGAGTTCATCAAAACCGTTAGCCGTAAGTACCACATGCATACCATTCTTAGTTGCCAATTTGGCTATGTAACTAAACGCAATGCAATTTTCTATATGAGATGAATTTCTACAAGATATTTCGCTTCTAATTTTTTTTGAAGCTGCAGTAAAATTATCTTTGTCTATTTCTAAAATCTTGTGATGCATATT
>DATADQ010000253.1:0-4077 GCA_036258455.1 Nitrososphaeraceae archaeon
AATTTCATCCAATTTTGTAGCTATCAAATCTGAGGCCATTATGAGCGCACCATTTGGTCCTAAACCATGTTCAGACATTATCTTGCCTATATCAATATAGTTTCTCACATCAACATCTGGCTCATAAGGTAATGAAATGACACCTGGGTCAAGATTCAATGAGATGGGATAGAAGTTGTTATCCTTGTACCATTGGATTAGTTTGGATGTAAGAAGTGATTTTCCAGAGCCGGCTGTCCCAGTAATGAAAATAGTTTCCAAATATACTTGAAACAAAGAAGTGAATATATTAATTCTATTGATTATTATATGACTGTCTACCTTTTTGCATTGATTACGTTTGAAATGGCGGATAATTGCAGTAGCTGTAAGCCTTATTCCATTTTTATTATTATTTGCCTTTACACCTGTTTCTCCTGCAGATGTCTTCTCAGTCGGTGCATTACCATTCCTGCTTTCTGTATCGGCTGTTATGGTTCGAATTTTGTTACAAGCATACAGGTTTAGGTATTTTATTAACCATTTCATTGGACCAAATATTAGCACAACTCTCAAAACTATGAATGCCAGGATTGCCGGTGAATTCGTTACACAGACTACACCGTCTTTTATAGGCGGAGAAATAGTAAGGGTCGCCTGGCTCATTAAAAACGGAGTTTCAACGGGAAAGGCAGCTTGGGTAGCTACTGCAGAAATAATCGCCGATGTTTTTGTAGGCAGTATATTGGCATTCATTGCAGGTGGTGTGGCAATCATTAGTGGTGGTTCATTTATTGGCATTTTAATCATCGTTGTTGCAGTACCAACATTTGGGTTCTGGTTTCTAGTTGTTGTTCTATCTGCAAATAGAAACATTCAGCTACCCAAATTTGCTTTAAAATTGCTTAGAAGATTTTTGTCAAAAGAAAGATCAGATCGTCTGATCCATTCTACAAATATTGCTTTAGCAGATTTATGCAAAATGAGCAGAGAGAATTTTACATCGTTCAATTCAGTCAAGGTCCTTTCTATAGGAATGGCAATAACTTTCGTTGCTTTTGTCTTTCAAGGTCTTTCATTCTGGGTACTTGCTCAATCAGTTGGTGAGCATGTGGGCTTTTTTCAATCATTTATGGCCACTTCAGCATCGACCGCTCTATCCACATTGCCAATTACCGTTGGAGGATCGGGTTTAGCAGAATTGGGTGTGTGGGCATATATTACAAATATTAGTAGTATTCCACATTTGACCGATGTTCTAAACTCATCACAATTGTCTGTAATCATAGCTTGGAGAATTGCTACATATCAAGTACCCCTTGTTATAATGTGGATAGCTCTTATGAGGATTACAATCGGGAAAGATTCTATTGCTAATCAAATTAACTCTAAAAAATTGGATAATAGTTAAACAATATTACTGAAAAGACAGTCACTTATAACCAACAAGGAAATATAATGAATAAGTTGAAAGGAAAAATAGTCCTCGTAACTGGGGCATCATCAGGTATAGGCAGATCAACAGTATTAGATTTTTCTAAACAAGAAGTCAAAGCAATTATACTTGTTTCTAGAAACAAAGAACGTTTGTCAAAAGTTTCATCAGAAATAAGTGGAAAATGTGAATCTATGGTTTTTCCCTGTGATGTATCTAGAAAATCGGAAGTACTACAGATGGCTAGAGAGGTACTTTCAGTTTATGATGCTGTTGATATATTGGTAAATAATGCAGGTATTGGAATCTTGGGAAAAGTAGCCGAGCAGTCAATAGAGGAATTGGAATTAGTAACAAAAACAAATTATCTTGGGATGATTTATTGCACCAAAGCATTTCTAGACTCAATGCTAAGAAAAAAAAATGGACACATAGTAAATGTTGCGTCACTGGCAGCTAGCTTTGGAATTCCTGGATTGGCTGCATATTGTGGTTCAAAATTTGCGATGCTGGGTTTTTCTGAGTCACTGCAACACGAATTGCGTGGTACGGGGGTACGTGTTACTGTTGTAAGCCCAATAGGCGTAAAGACAAATTTTTTCCATCATCCGTCTTTTGGAAATAAGTTCAAAAATAATGAGAGGTTTTATTTGGATCCTCATTGTGTTTCTAGAGCAATCATAAGAGCTTCTAATTCAAATAGGTTGGAAATAGTTGTTCCAATTTATATGCGAGGAGGAGTATGGTTAAAACATACATTACCTTATTTAGTAAATCCAATTGTGGGTACTTCTTTTAGAAAAATAATGGACAGTAAAAAAATAGACTAGCTATTCATTATCTTCATCTTCGCCAGTACTGGTTGATGTCTGTACGTCTGATTCTACATCCATAAGTTGAAGGTCCTCCAATTCAAATCTATATATCGCATTCATGTCCAGATTGTACTTTGATTTTAAGAGCTCAACTAACTTGGAACTTAATTCACCCTTAAACATTTTTATTTTGAATTCGTAAATGAATCCTTTTAGAAAGTCAGAAATTTTCAAATTTTTGGGCACATCCAAACCTTCTATTATAGTTCTTCCATCGGAAAGGGCTTCGTATATTTGTAAATCAATCTTGTAAGCATCTTCGTAAACGGCCAATATGTACCCTGATCTTGTTAGTATTTCTGGCGCACCAAATTGTACAGACTTAATTTCGTCTTCAGCCCATTTTGGTATAGATCCATCCCCTTCTGATTGACCATCCTTTGTACTTTTGCTAGAAACTTGCGTTTTGGAACTTGGCATGGCTATTCTTACAATGATGTACCATTATTGCTTTCTAAAAAACTTTGCAGATAAAGATCGTTACGTTAACAGCAAATAAAATTGATAAAACGACAGAATGAGAAATAGCTATGCTTGAATAAAAAGTGATATCATTCGCCTTAGTTACAAGTTTAATCTATGTTCAAACAGAAAAGTCAGATATAATATTCTAAGATCATTTCAATATTTTCTTTATTCTCATCATCACGTACATATTCTTCATACTTTGTAAAATCAAGTGGAGTAATCATGCCGATTAGTTTGGTAGTATCTTTAGAATTACCATCAACAACAAGCAAGTGTCTAACATTGTGTTTCAACATTAAATCTGCTGCAATTGATGGAGAGGATTTAGAATCAATAGTGATCAATGGAGATGACATAATATCTTTATTTTTCACTTCACTAGTACGTACATCATTACTACAAACTTTTCTAACCAGGTCACGTTCTGTAACTAAACCTGTTGGTTTACCGTCGCTATCAACAACAAGCAATGAACTTACCTTTTTATCCCTCATTTTCATTGCAGAATTTTGAATAGAAGCCGACTCTTCTATCGTAAATACATTTTTTCTCATAAGGTCGCTAACAGTTGTGGTCATTGTGATAGTATACTTGGTCTGACTTTTTAAGCTATGCTTAATAGGAAAAACATCACGTCTAGTTGAATCAGAACTTACATAAATTCAGCTCTTACAAATGCTATCCTTGCTCTGAGTTCTACTTCTATATCTTTATTCTAAAAGTATCCATGAGACTGTGTTACTAATACTAAAAGTGAGAGTTAACTTCAGATTTCTTGATTGGAATAGTTACCAAAGTTAAACTACTTGATTGTTTTAATAGAATCATCTTTTTCTCCGATATTATTTATTAATCTTGCTAGTAAGTTCAGAAAAAAGTAAGGAACGAGAATGCCCTGCATTGCAGTGAAGACCAAATTGAAGTATGAGAACTGCAGTCATAACTAACTACTAACTAATAGTCCGAGTTTTAATAATAATGTAGTTCTTCGCTTTATCATCGATCTAAAATTAGTAAAGCCAACCATAATATTTTCGTCGATCATTAGAATTAATTGGTACTAGAACTGGTGCGATCAGAGAACATAATATGGACCTTAAATAATATCTTTTTGTAGAAAGGAACTTTTGTTTTATAAACTGAACACTTACTAATTATAACAACATCAGCAGTTTTAATATAACACATTCATTCTTTTCGTTGATCTAGTATTCTATAAGACATGACCTTTACTAAACGCCTATATAATAATAGACGCATTACATCTTTATTGACCAAGGAAAATATCACAATCAAGAGGATCCTAGTTGCAGTGGATGG
>DATADQ010000254.1:0-15247 GCA_036258455.1 Nitrososphaeraceae archaeon
GTACGGGATGATCGTACTACCACACACGTTGCATTAGTGTCAAGAGCTTTCGGTTGTAAAAAGATTTTCATGACCGATGTAGACGATTCGATACTCCAGACGATTAGAAAAATATGTGATGACTGGGGAGGTTCTAATGAATTTGATATTGAAATTATACAGGACTGGAAATCGGTGCTAAATTCATGGAAGAGGAATAATGGAATAATTGTTCATCTAACCATGTATGGATTAAATTTAGAGAACATATCACTTGATTTTGGAGAAGAAAAAAATATTCTGATAGTAATTGGAGCTAGTAAAGTTCCAAAGGAAATTTATTCTATGGCAGATATGAATATAGCAGTTGGTAATCAACCGCATTCAGAAATTGCTGCATTGGCTATTTTCTTGGATAGATTCTACCGTGGTAAGGAATTGGTCTATTCCTTCCAAAATGCAAAAATGACAATTATACCATCTTCACATGGTAAGAGAGTAATAATAAGAAAACTAAAAAAGTCAAATTAAGTTGGTTGTTAATGATCCTTCAATTACTTAAATGAAGGTCAATGGGATGAATGTTTGTGCGGGGGTTGCCAAGCTTGGTCAAAGGCGTGAGATTGATTCTGACACGAGGCTCAGAAGAAATGGTCCAGCTGGGAAACCTCATCCCGTAGGGGTTCGTGGGTTCAAATCCCATCCCCCGCATCTGTATTATCTCAAGAATGGAAATGACACACTGAAAAAATTTATTCTCGTGCTAATCATTGACATTAAATTTATACAAAATCAGACAACAAATTAAATTAATTTTGGGTCAGAATTCATGAATAGCTTAACGACTTGTATAAAGTGATAGTTGCGTCATTTTTAATGAAACAAGATGTTTTTTATTTTCTTGGAACTTTTTTAATTTTTAGTTGTCCAGTTAGGATTTAATTTTTAATTTGGAATAGAGACAGATATATTTCCCCAGTTTCAATCTGCTAGTAGCGGGGTGGGGAAGCCAGATATCACAGGCTAAGTTATCCCGGCGGGCTCATAACCCGCAGAGCGGTTTCCATTTAGGGTCTAACTTGATGGCCGTAAGTTCAAATCAACCCCCCGCTACATATTTTGAGTCATTTCATTGAAATATTTTGGCTATACCTTACAACTTACTCAAAATAATTTGAACCACTCAGCGTGTAGGGGTTTGATTATATCTGGAATATGTGGGTAAGTTTTTTCCATTCCAAATCTATGTAATGGTTTTGTCAAATGCCTATGGGCTTTTAGACGAGGTAGATACATTCCCAATTGTAAATCTCTTTGCTTAGTAACAACGATCTTAGAGGCATTTTTATCTCCGCAGATTTTGCATTGAAATCCCTTATTTTTACCCTCAGATTTCATTCTTTTCCCGCATTTACTGCATGGAGGATTGATATTTACCTTTTCATCGGCAATTTTTAAGATTGAGAGATACTCAACGTTTAGAATACTGGAACTATGAGAATTATTCTTACTAACTCCAATACCAATATCTACGCTATCTCCTTCTATCAGTTTCGATGCAATATTTCCAAGGCCAGTAGGTTCATACACCGCTACAGGATATTTGTTGTTACTAAAATCAGATATTTCAAATAAAACATGTCCTCCGCGTATAATTGTTGGTCTTTTTGTAAGCTTGCATCTAACATATCCTGCCTTATGGGTTTCAATTTTTTTTATAGATAAATCATTTTGAAGATGCATATTAGTACCTTGATTAGTCCTAAATACCATATACCCTTCAAGTTTCTCGAGAGGTAACACATATTGGAGTGCTCTAATAACAGTAAAAGGATCTTCTCCCCTGATCCCACAAAAGACAGGGTCCGGACCATGTGGAGCTATTAATACTCTATCATGAATACTATCAAAGTTATTATATGTAAATGGATGGGTATCTGTATTTATTTTTGATACCTTTGCTTTGTCTATTTTCCTAGGTGAGCCCTGAAATTGTTCTTTCCTATATGCAATGGCTTCGTATGTGTGATCTCCTTCTAATAATGATCCAATTGATGCTAGAGCACCAATTATGCCGAGTCCATCTCCATACTTGAAAATTTGTATTGAAAGTTGTGAGGCTAGTTTCTCAGCATCTTCCATTTTTAGCACATCATACATCGCTCTGCTGCTAAACTGCCGTAGAGAAAGTGGTATGGTATCCCCCTCCAATATTGCCAACCCTGGATTAGCACCGCTGGAGATGTCTGAATCTGTTTTGATAAATTTTGTCATGTATTCAATTATTTGACTAGGTTGATTCGTTTTGATCCTCAGGCATATTCCTCCATTTCCTCTTGTTTTCCAAGGAATATTGGGATTTAGTCTCACAAGAAGTGGATAATCAAGGAAAACAGAATCCATTTCAATTGTTAGCTTGTTAGTTATCTTAAAGGCCAAGTTAGTAGTACATCCTCCAGAATAAGAATCAGTATCATCAAATCCTATGTGGAGAACTTTTGAATCTGTCGAATCATAATTTAACATATAATTGAGAAATACAAAATCGTAGAAGCGATATTAATTCTATTCCGCAAAGTCAAAATCTCTCCTACAATATTTTGTAGACAGAACAAACAACTATAATAATTTCTCATCAAAATCGGCTCCCTAAAAGGTGAAATAAGATTATCAAAAACAAATAAAAAACTTGACATTATACCAGTTTTATAACTCTTGGTAATTGAATCATGAAGGTTATCCTTGTTGCTTATACTCTATTAATCATATTTTCAGTTTATTTTTTACAGTCTGAGCTGCCAATTTTTTACCTAAAGACATCACATGCACTTGCATCCAATGAAAATCACTTAGGATATGACAAGTTTGGAACTAGAGAAATTTATCCAACGAAAGAAAATGGTAGAGAGTGGTATGTGAATATGGAGAATCCAAAAGCTGATGAAAATTTTTCAGTCACCTTTAATCCAAATATTACGAAACAAGAAGATGGATCATGGAGGATTTCTACTCCAGTTGTTAGGATGAATGTAAAGACCCTGGAAGGGGAAGCAAATTGGAAGAATGTGGAAATGACAGGGTATGCAAAGATCGTCTCAGTGATTGAAAATAGTAGCAATAAAGTGATAGAAAATGATCTAACTTGGTATGCTAGAGGTGGAAAACATAACCCACAAATCCCTTGCGAAGCGACTGCATATATGGGAGGACTTTATGACAATGGTAAAGTAGGCTGGAAAAAAGAACTATGGTTTATAGGAGGATATACAGACGAAAAGGAATCCAACAAGGTTACTAAGTCACTAATTGATAGATGGATTGGATGGAAGGTAGTAATTTATAACATAAATAATAATGAGGTAAAATTAGAATCGTATTTGGACAATACAAATACCAACTATTGGATTAAAGTTACCGATCTGGTTGATGATGGAGGATGGTACGCAAAAATGCCGGACTCAGATTTTTTTGGTGCTGAATGTTCCAAGGATAAGGACTTTATAATAACTAATTCGGGATCGACTGCTACGTTTAGATCTGATAACTTGATTTGGGATTTCAAGAATTTGAGTATTAGGGAAATTGAGCCGGACCTATCTTCTTATCAATGATAATTTTTTTATCTTTAATATAATATAATGATAAGAAGCATTTAAATCCCATCCCTCGAACCTTTAGACTCACTAAATCAGTATAGTATTAGTCAGCTTGAAATAAAAATCAAGCGTTTATGAGCTAATCCTTACTAGAATTAGTTATTAATTTGAGCTCTAATCAGCTTTGGCAACCTATCGATAAGATTATCAATTTCGTTTTTAATTCTACGTTTGGCAAAAATACCAAATACTGCTCCAATTTTACCAAATTTAAGATCTGCATCTATCTTTATTTCTGTGGTTGAATTAGATTTTGGGTTTAACTCTATCATCAAAACCGTCCCCTTAGCATCCCCCTCAATAATTTCACTTTTGAGTAATCTGTTTGGTTCTAAGATGTGCTTTACTTTCTGCTTAATTTCTTTTCCTGATATTGAAACGATCTCTTCTGTTAGTATGTAATTATCGGATTGTTCAAGAATGTTGAATGACTTGTATTTGTCAGGAAAAAGACTTGGCAGTTTACCTATATCTTTAATCACAGAAAATACTTTTTCCTGTGGCCAATTAACAATTTTAAATGATACTACTCTAACCATGAGTAATTCAAGATCCGCTGATTTTTAAACAATATGTTTCTATATCTGCGTTAGAATATTACTAGTCAAGGATGATGCAAATATAAAATGAAAAACTTTTATCATGAATTTGATGTAAACTCTAGCATAGATAAAGTTTGGGAATTTTATACAAACATAAGACACCTCGAGGTAGTTAGCCCAAAAGATATAAAATTGAATATGATACAAAGTACGGACGAGATATTGAAAAAAGGAACAGTAGCATGTTTTTCTGGAAAAATAGTCATAGGTGCAAAATGGTACTCTAAAATAACTTTTTTTAAAAAATATGTATATGTGGATGAAATGATACCAATGGAAAATAAAAAGCCCCCTTTTCAAATATGGAAACATGAACATATATTTAAGGAAATTGGAGATTGCAAAACAAGCATCATCGATAAAATTGAGTTTGAGTTATCCTATGGATTCTTGGGAAAAATATTAGAATTTTACATTGGATTAAAACTTCAGAAGATTTTCAAGCATAGAAAACGAGCTACAAGAAAATATCTTGAAGAATCTGTATTTGGTAACTGAACTGAATCTAGGACGCAATCTTGATTTGATTTTTGACTAGAAAAAATGAGATACCTAATGCACATAGTGACAGTAATAACATGGTACCAAAAATAAGATCATACGCAGCTGCAGAGGGAAAATATTGATGTTGATTATTAGGTAGAGTAACAAGAAATAAGTGCGTTTGCATGAACAAGCCTGCAATTGTTGGACCTATTGAACTCCCTATGATTCTTAATAAGTTACTAATTCCAAGTGAGATCCCTATTTGTTGGTATGTACTTTGCACCATTACGATATTAGTACTACTAACATTTGTTAAAGAAATCCCAATAGATATTATTACCAAATAGATTGATATGTAGAACTCATTTAGCCTCATCAACAAAAGAAGGCAAAAACCAAATGACATTGCAAGGGTCCCAATCACTAAGGGAGTTGTCTGTCCAATTCTTGTTATAATAAAACCAGCTAAAGGGCCTAAAATCAAAAGTACTAGTGCAAACGGCATCTGCACTAATGACATTTGTATTGCATTATCATCAAAACCTACGGGGTACGGACTTTGGGCCAATATAGGTAATGTCTGAAAAATAGTAAACATAGACATACCTACAATTAGTAAAATTATATTTGAAGATAAAATCCTCCTATCAAGAAATAAGCTTGAAGCAATAAGTGGGAATTTAGTTCTCCTTTCATACATCAAAAAAGCAATGAAGCTTGCAATGAAAACAATCAAGAAAAATAAAGAGGTAATCGGAATTCTAATGGATTCTAACAGTTCCTCATTAGTATCAATACTATTCGTTCTAAGAAATGTAATGAATAAAAGAAATGAGATAATGCTGCTTCCTAACAATATCGAACCTCTTAAATCAAATTTTTGATATGAATCCTCACTCTTAGGCTTGGAAATTTCAATTTCCTTCTTATCTGTGGGAATAAATCTTATAATTATGATAATCAGACATATTGCTATTGGAATAATTGAAAAAAATGTCAGTCGCCAATCATAAAGCTGCACGATAGTTCCACCAATTGCAAGTCCCAAAACAGAACCACCTGCAAACATGGAGCTTATGATTCCTTGGCTTATTGCCAGTTTTTCTCTTGGAAATTGTTCTCTAACAAGTCCAAAAGTAACGGGGAATACTGATATTCCAATACCCTGTAAAATTCTGGATATTAGTAACATGAAAAAACTAGAAGAGAAGGGTGAAATGATGAGGCCTACGGTATATATTAAAATGAGAATTATCATGATCCTTTTCTTACCATAGATGTCGGATAATTTTCCACTGACTGGTGTCATAACTGCACCTGCAACAAGATACGCACTTAGTATCCACGATGAAGTGTTATACGATAAATTGAAATCTTGAATTAATTGTGGAAGTGCTGGAAGAAGCATCGTCTCCGTATACATGGATATAGTAGCTATAGAACTCAGAATTGCAAGTGTTGTCCATATTGAATGACTGCTATTTTTTTTACTAAACAAGGGTTATCTTTTTTGCCTATAGTAAAGTCCAAAGATCAATATATTTGATTTTACATATTACTCGATTAACTTAAGAACATAATAAAAGTTCTAAATTATTCATCGTCCCGGATTGTAAGGAAGTTTCACTATATCATGAACTAGTAATAAGTGTAGAAAGTAATTTTTTTGATCTATATTTTAATACCTGGTGAATACAATAAGAATGAATCTAGAGATTAATGTCATCCATAGCTGAAATAAAGAAAAGGCTGAAGGTAAACTGGTATCAGTTTATCAATAATAATAGTAAAAAACTTTCCATGAATGTAATTGATGGATCTTCTCCACCTTCAATCTTTGTAGGTGAATTTGGATATCCACAAGTTAGAATTGGTCCAATGATTCCTCCTTATCACGGGGATACGTCAATTTTGGATAAACCAGAGTTGTGGACCGGAAAATCCTTAGAGGAGATAGTCAACTACAGGATCAATCTTTTAAAGGGAACAATGGTCCACCGTGTCAATGATATTTCGGGACGATACATTGATTATTTGCAAGAGATGGCATTGTCGAAAAATGTTGTTGAAAGCACTGTAACTTTTGAAAAAATTCCATCACGATATGTAAATGAAATGACTTTAACTAGGAATGAATCTGAAGAAATTCCCACAATATTCTCCGCACCTGTGAGTGACTTTAAGATTATCCCTTCAACTGCAGATCGCAATATTGAAAAAAAATATTACGACGATGATTCATATGCAATAGATGCCATTATTGATCTCTATAATAATAATATCGATGTTAGTCGGATCTCAAAAGTTCTAAGTATGGGGATGCTCGGTAGAAAGAAAAATCGTAAACTCGTACCTACTAAATGGAGTATTACAGCAGCTGATGATGTACTTTCCCTATATTTAATAAACAAAATCAAGGACAATCCAATTTTGGATAATTACCTTGTTTTTGACTTTAATCATTTGGCAAATTATTACTCAGTGATATTCATCCCAGACGATGTTTGGAGTTTTGAAATGATAGAATCATGGATCGATACCAACGGAAGAATACATATAGCTTCAGATTATGAATCAGGAAAAAAGATCGATCATTATCCTTCAATTGCTGGAGCGTATTTTGCAGCAAGATTGTCTGTGGCTGAATATCTTATCAAGAAAAGAAAAAAAGGATCAGTCTTGATTTTAAGAGAAATACATCCTGAATACTTCGTGTCTCTTGGTGTCTGGCAGGTTAGAGAAGGAATAAGAGAATGTCTCAAATCTAAGGGAAATAGCTTTGAGAGTTTTGATTCTGCGATAAAGTATGGAGTTGCAAAAACGACATTATCAAAAACAGAGTGGATAAAAAATAGTTCAATTATTAAAAACAAGAAACAGAAAAGGATGTCAGATTATGTGAACTGAGCTTTACCTACGGAAAAAAATCATAGTTTTTAGCTTCCATAAACTTTGTTTAACGTTTGGTCATAAAATTACCATTTCAAACAGATTACATACGCATTTATTTTACATATAGTGTCCTACAAATCCAAAAGTTATTTAGGGTAAACAGATCAGGAACTTGGGAGTTTGTTTATCAATCAGTTGTTCAGTAGTATTTTCAACATCAACATCCATTAATTTTTGACATGACTGTTCTTCAATTATTTTGGTGTCATTGACGTTATTCATCACTGTCTCATCAATTTCTTCGTTCTTATCAAATGGATTTACGCCATCGGGATATTTGAACACATTTTCTGTTATGATTTTGCAGTTAACGATTTTATTACACTCTTCCTCATTAATGCCTCGCATTGTACTTGGTTGTTCAATTGCATAAAGTTTTCCTGTGCTGCTATGGATTGATGCGAAAGTTAGTGTAATCATAATCAATACTATAGCTATTAAATACCTAGTCAAGTAAAGAGTTGTATCTCATACTGTATATTTGAATTTGGAAAAAATTATTATTAATAAAATTAGGTTTGTTGGCAGTAATAAAGTGTTATAGCCGATTGTTATATTAAATGAAGATTATTTTACTGTCAATTTGCAGAAAATTTTCAATGTTAGGTTTTAATCAACATGTATATTTTTCTTCACAATTAATAAAAAATACATTTTTTCGTCGCTAAAAATGGATATCATAAATGGTAGAAGAATATCTCGCTTCTCAGAGGGGAATTTCTGGGATGGATCTAATTACAATAAGAATTTTCATGTTATTTGCATTAGTCAGCATTCTATTTTTGGCATCATTCTATCATATCGCAAGCGCAGAGACTATAATGTGTAAAAAAGATACAAATGATACAAAATCTTGCAAGGGATCTGTAAGGACAGATGTTTTAATAGGTAACAAAAATTCCAATAAAATGAATGGTCTTCAAGGTACAGATTACATAATTGGACTTTTCGGCAATGATTATCTAATTGGCTACAATGGCACTGATACACTTGTAGGTGGAGCAGGTAACGATGTAATGCATGGAGGAGGAGAAAAAGATGCATTGATGGGAAGTACAGGCAACGACAACATTACAGGCGGTTATGGTGCAGATGAAGTAATGGGGGGAGAAGGTAACGATACTATTTTGGGAGGCAATGGTCCTGATACAATTATCGCAGGACAGGGCGAGGACTTTATAGTAGGAGGTCCTGGAATTGATGAAATCAGTGCTGGGGCAGATGATGACAAAATTTATACTGCAAATAGGAATACTACAGAGTCAGATACTGCAAAGGATATTGTTTATTGTGGAGAGGGAAATGATGAGGTGTGGATGAATACAGACATGGATGAGGACGAAGTGAGTAAAGACTGCGAAATTTTGCACAAAGGATGATATACCTTATTGTATTGCTATAAACTACAAATTTAGTCTACTCCTTTTATCCAGTTACAATATTGTTCCTAAGAACAATATCTTAGATGAAAAAATACAGTTTGGATTAGAATGGCCTAAAATCTACCACACCGCGTATATCAAGAATATCAGTCTGTTGTGCAATATCCAGAGCCTTTTCATTCTCCGTGTCATCATAACATCTACGGTAAAAAGGACAACTTGGACATTTACTCGATTTTAATGGTTCGGTTAATCTAGGGAGTATTGTTACATCATGATTCTCTAATGCATTTACAAGTATCTTCTTTCTTAACACCATTTCATTTCTCAATATTTCTCTTGTAATGTCATCCTTGGGCAAATTAACTGACCAACTTTCTACTCCAGCAACTTTAGCATTGTTGGGCCTAAAGAAATACTCCCCAGTTTCATCCTTCTTTATCAACCTTAATTCTCTAATATTATATCTGATTGAAATGATGCCTTTTTCGATACCTGTCATTGTCAGATAATAAAGTAGTTGCCTTAGATAGGAACGAAACGTATAATCATTTATATCAAGTCTTCTACCGACAACTGTGTCCTTAAGCTCAATTATTACCTTTTTTCCATCTGTATTATCCATTATATCTGGGTGTGCAACAATGTTGTCAATTTGTAATTCAGCTTGTGCCACTCCAATTTTTGCAAGCTGTGTGATTGCAAATTCACTCGATTCTCCTCTCACGAAATGGTGTATGGATTCATCTGTGATGGGATCTTCATCTGGATAAACTCGTGAATAGTATTGTTTTCTTATACAAGAGTTCGGAAGTATGTCTGAAACATGAATGGGAGCAAGACCTACCCGGTCCTTTTTCCTTTCATCGTATCTTGATCTTAGGTTATTTTTTAGTAAGGCGGTGAATTCAGAATCAGGCCTTATGATTATTGCCATAATTTACTAACTATTATTGGTTTAATGCGTCTAATTAGTTATTTTATTTAACCGGGGCTTCACATCCAAAAAAATATTTTATATATTCCACATTAGGATTAGAATCTACGAAAGAAAAAGTAAGAGTCTTGGGTATTGGGAGCAGTATGAGAAAAAATTCGTTTAGCACGAATGCTCTAAGAAACATCCTTGAAATTATTTCTGTGAAGTACAAGACTGAAGCAAGACTGCTCAATTTGTTAGACACCGAATTACCGATGTATAGGCCGAGCACTAGATCCGAAAATGAAAATGTCAAAAAGGTTACTAGGGATGTGAGCTGGGCCAATGTATTTGTTCTGGCTTCACCTGATTATCATGGGTCCATGTCAGGAACGATGAAAAATTTTTTAGATTTTTTTTGGAAAGAATTTTCAGGTAAAACCTTTGGATATATAGTTTCATCTCATGAGAAGGGTTTAACCGTGATGGATCAAATGAGGACAGCTGTGAGACAGTGTTATGCCTGGAGTTTGCCGTATGGTATTTCTATTAATGGTAGAGAAGATCTAGATTCAAACGGTGAGATTGTGAACAAGAAATTACAATCAAGAATGGAAATGCTTGCCAGGGATTTGGTTGTCTACGGTGGTCTAATTTATTGGCAATTCATGAAAGATCAAAATTCATCAGAACCCAATACTTTTGCACATTATTACCTCTAGTGAACAAGTTAAAAGAGTATGGAGTGAAGTTAATACTTACATATCGAAGGAAGAAAAAGACTAGATCTCTAGGTTAACTTTGTTTAGGAACTCCTATTATAAGCGCAAAAAGAGCAGGTTTGGATGACACAGAAAAATGCTAGGTTTAGATACTTCAGTATTTCTTAAAGGTAAAGACAGTCTGTCCCTATTCTCGGATAAGCCATTCTGGATATGGGATTATTACATGCACAGGGCCCAGTATATGAAAACAAATGGACATTGTTGTTTCAATCATGTCATATCTCTGCCTACAAAAGATGGTAGACAATATCCAATCTTTAATTTTCAAGCATTTATTTTTTACACTCTAGAACAAAAACAAAATATCTGGATAAAGAAGGCAAGAGGAATTGGACTTACTACTTTCATGCTCAGGTATCTTGCATGGAAAATACTCTCATCAAGTGAGTTGGATCATAAATGTATATGCATTGTTTCAGGAACGAGTGATAAATCAACCGAAAAAGTAGCTGGAAAGTTAAAGGAATTATTTGAAAAAAGATTCCCCCTTCTTAGGCTACAATCTAAATTTACAGATTTATGGTTAAAAAAAACATGGATCAAGCTATTGATGGCAAGCAATATCATGCAAATTGAGCTTTATGATACTGCATACTTGTTTATAGATGAGGCAGATTATTTGGGACATAAAGAACAAGAATTATTAGAAAACAAAATATCTTCATATGCAGAAAAAAGCAATTGCAAGACAATAATTGCTTCGACCCCTAATTTGCCGGGAGGTATGTTTGAAAAAATAGAAAATGATCCCATTTCTGGATATACAAAATTGAAGTTGGATTATACCTATGGACTTGGTACGATATATGAAACAGCATTCATTGAAAAGAAGAGATTGGAAAGTAAATTTGAGAGAGAATATAATCTAAAGTATGAAAGAAGATAACGTTACTCTATAATAGAATTTTACTTACATTTTCTTATGCAAAGGACAATTATCTCAATTGAAAGTATTGTTTATCAAAAGTTGATTTAAACAACGAAAAGTACTTGTGTGAGTTAATTATCCAATATTTTTTAGATTTCGTAACGCCTAAAGGTTTTTCAAGCGGTATTCTTTTTTCTAAAATAACTAAATTCGGAATTGACGTGGCACTTAATTATTTCAATTTTTTAGATGTTATTAATTTAAATATCATTTTTTATTAAATTAAATAAGTTGGTTTTATCAGGTCACAAATCGGATAGAGGATTACTTCGAGAAAATAATGAAGATTCTCTTTTCACTAATGACAAAGCAGGTCTATATATTGTAGCTGATGGAATGGGTGGACACGAGGGGGGTGAAATTGCTAGTAATATTGCTGTAAATACGTTAGGAAAAATTCTGTTAAATTTTCTTGAAAACATCGAAGAGAAAGATATGCAAAATAGTATACGCAAAGCTCTGCAGGAGGCCAATGAGGAAATTATTCTAATGAGAAACAGGCACATTGAATTAACGAATATGGGAACAACTGTAGTATTGTCCATATTGTTGAATGATAATCTCCATTACTCACACTTGGGCGATAGTAGGGCCTATTTGTATAAAAAAGAAGGCAAGCTAATTCAGCTAACTACTGATGATTCTTTAGTTATGGAAATGATAAAGCGCGGTATCATCAACGAAGATGAACTACGAACACACAATCTAAGAAATATTGTTACCAAATATTTAGGAACAACTGATTTAGTACTGCCTGAAGTCCAGCATTGTCACGTTGGAGTAGAAGATTGTATTATACTCTCTTCAGATGGTCTTAGCGGCATGTTGGAAGAAAAGGAAATACTCTCAATAGTAAATGGAAATATTTCTATGGGTCCACAATGTGTCTGTAATACTTTGGTTGATCAAGCAAATAAAAAAGGTGGTGATGACAATATTACTGTAATTGTGATTCAAAATAAATAAAAATTTTAAAATCTTGAACTAGTCCGATCTAAAAATGCGCTGAATTTTCTAGTCCTAGTCCTAAATGAGGTATGTTTTCAGGTATTACGAATTGTTATTGAAAAAGATTTTTTAAAAATATTAAATTAACCCTCTGGAGATGATAGGAGAGTGAATATATTTCCATCCAGATCTTTTACAAGTGACATTATGCCGCCCCATTCCTGTTTTTCTGGCTCTGTAACATCGACACTCTTGGATTTGAGCTCATCGTAAGTTGAGTGAATATCTGATGTATAGAACCACACGCCAGTGTTTCTTCCTATATTTTTCTTGGCTATTTCTAACTCTTCTGGAGACATCATTTGTGAATTTGGTTCCATAATACTCAAAGTCGATTCAGAGTCTTTGGGTGCAACTTCAATCCATTTTCCACCATAAAAAGGAACATTCAGTCTAATATCAAAGCCAATTTTTTCTGCGTAAAATTTTACTGCCTGCGCTTGATCTGATACCATTATAACTACACCACCTATTGTATTAATCATTTCAAATAGTATATTGGAGAAGAATTATTATAAATTTGCTCCTCGACTCTTGAAAAAGTCGATTCATGTTTGGGGTGAATTCATCAGAGCATATAGCTACACCTAATTCCAATTTTTTAATCTACTCATAAAGATTGATGGGTGTAAACCTCATTTGATCTTATTTTTTTGCATCACCAAAAAATGTTTTAAATAATTATTAAATAACCTTTTTGCAGTATGATTGCTGAGATAATAATGATAGAAAGCATGTTTTTGAATGCAGAAGAGGATGATAATCTCTCGAAAAATGATGAAGACATTGAAGATGAATTTGAAGAAGACATAGAAGATGATCTTGAAGAAGACATAGAAGATGATTTTGAAGAAGATAAGCAAAATGAATAGAAGTGCCACAATACGTGTTACATCAACTGTTAAAGCAACTATTAGCGACTGATTTTTGATTTTGAAATGGAGTTGATTCGGGTGATTGGAGGAATATGGAATTTCCTGATACCAAAACCCAAGCCTTAATAGTAAAGCTGATCTTAAATAAGAGAACAGAAGAGTCAATTCAATTGCTTTCTACTTTTTACAATATCCAGCCACCAGAAATTGTAGTTGGTACCATAAAGGGAAAAAGAAAAACTGTAAATGCTGTATATGTTGGAAAACAGAGACGTATTTATGCCATAAATTCTGACATCTTTTATAATCCGTTAGTCATCTTGCATGAATTTTATCATCATTTGAGAAATAGGGGAATGGAACATAGAGGTTCGGAAAAAAGTGCAGATAAATTTGCATTAAGATTCATTGACTCATATCACTTTATCAAGAGGCAAAATGCAAAAAAACTAGACTTTGATAAAACTAAAGAATGATAATACGTTAAGAAATCAAAATTGCAAAAATGTCAAACCTGTCAGGTGTTCAAGGTGTTTCTTTGAAGTGGAATCACTTATTTTCTTTAATTCATTTTTTGCCTTTGATGAGTAAGATATGTACAGGTTTTCCATCCTTTCTATAAATTCAACAGATTGCTTGTTGTTCCTTACCAAAATGTTAAACAGTCTATCTTCATTATTCCAGTCCATGATATCATCATGTATCTGGTATGCTATCCCGAGCAAATGTCCAAAACTTCCCATGGCATAAATTTCTTCCTCCGTGCCTTCTCCCAATAGTGAACCAATTTTCGATGCAGCTTCAAATAATGACGCCGTCTTATTTTCAACAACCTTTATGTAATCATCATCTTTTAGGTATGGATCTTTAGTTAGTTTTATTTCCATCATCTCGCCCTCACTCATCTTTGTTGCTGCCTTCGATAATTCTGCAGAAACCTTTGCATTGTTAATTTTCGTACAAATATTCAAAATTATTCCAAGAACAAAATCAGCGGTAAGAATGCTGCTGTTATATCCATATTTTATATGAAACGATGGCTTACCCCTTCTGTAATCTTCTTTGTCTATAATGTCATCATGTATTACAGATTGTGTGTGCAGGAGTTCTATTGCACAGGAGGCCAAAAATATGTCTTCTGTAACGTCCGTAGCGCCTTGCTTGTTGGCTGAAACTGTCTCGGCTGACAAGACCAATATAAGCGGTCTAATTCTTTTTCCACCTTCTGATGCATATCTTAACGGAGTATAAAATTCAGACCACGAGTAGAGATCTAATTCTCTTGCAAGATATTGGTCAATTTTTGACAAATAAGAACTAAATTGCTCCAAGAGAGGATTTACTTCAATATTTCTTTTATTCAAGAATGGAATGCAGCCTAGACTAGTGTTCATTCATTGATATTTAATCCTTTTACAAAAATCGTATCTTGTAGACTAAATTGATTTATTTTCTCAAGCTCGGGTAAATTCATTATTAACTTGTTTTCTTTTCGCATGCAATATGGAGTAAGACCATTCGATGATGCTCCGGCCGGGATTTGAACCCGGGATCTGCGACTCGAAAGGCCACAATGCTTGACCGGACTATGCAATCGTTATTCTATGGTACGATTACTACACCACCGGAGCCACTAGGATGATGTATACTTCACAATTTAATAGTTTACGGCCAA
>DATADQ010000255.1:0-2353 GCA_036258455.1 Nitrososphaeraceae archaeon
CGGATGAAGAAATTCGAAAAATTTACAACTTTAGAAACATAGCAATCGTAGGAATGTCTAGAGATCCTGCCAAAGCCGCCCACTCTGTTCCTAAATATATGATAGAAAGAGGATATAATGTAATACCAGTAAATCCAATAGCTAGTGAAATACTCGGTAGAAGAACATATTCACGTGTATCAGATATTAAATCGCACTTAGACATAATAGATGTATTTAGACCTTCTGAAGATGTCTATCCGGTAGTAGAAGATTCTATAAAAAAACCTGGAATTAGAGTAATCTGGTTACAGGAGGGTATTCACAATGTAGAAGCAGAGAAAATCGCCTTAGATAACAAGATTGATGTTGTATTCAATAGGTGCATTATGGCTGAACATATGAGATTATTCAAGGATAAATGATATATGATAAATGATTAGCGAGTAGAACTCAACAATATTATATTTTTTCATGGATATATTTGGTTTCCAGTATATCTATCTATGATCTTTATTGCCTTTGTCGGACATGCTTGAGCTGCCATAACGATCCTATCTAGGGTATCAGCCGTTTCTGATTTGACTCTCGCCTTTGGATTTATGTGTTTACTTTTATCAACTACAAACACTTTTGGCGCTATGGATTCACATCCGCCAAATGCTAAACACAAGCTTGGTTCAATTAGAATATGAAATCTACTTCTTATAGTGTCTAGAAGTAAGTTATCATAACCAAGATTATTTTTGGATTCCGACTTGGCAAATTTATATGAATTCCTTTGTTCTTGATTTGATAAATTTTCTCCTTTTTCTTCATTAATCGGATCGTTTAGATCAAATATATTGGATGATTCTAAATCGTATTGCTTTCTTTTCCTCCTATCAGAAAGAATTTCGAATGCTTGGTTAATTTTTTTGATTGTCTCTTCTGCATGCGGTGATTTGTTTCTGTCAGGGTGATATTTTTTTGCAAGTTTCCTGTATGATTTTTTTATCTCTTGATAATTGGCATCATGCGAAACTCCAAGAATGGCATAATAGCCCTGACTACCCATTTAATTACTCTTGCAGTACCTATTATTTATTCACTTTTAATAAGAATAAGACTATTTCATTAAGCATATCTCATCAATTCTTATGGTGAATTGAAAAAAATATCATGGCCTTTTACCAGTTACAAAAGAGTTGATAGCATTATAATAATTTTCTAAAGCCCTTTTATCGTCATAGCATTTCCTACAAATGCATAATTGTGAAACGAGCGTTCTATCGCAATCTTTCTCAAACTCACATTCGGTACATCCAGCTAATGAGCCACAGATCCCACACTTTAGCTGTTTAGAATTAATTGAAACATAGGATGGATTTGATAAATCTTTTGTGTGGCATTCAACATGTTTTATTGATTTACTTGATCTCGACCATAATGCCAATTCACCTTTTGATATTTTTTTACCACAGGTCTTACAGTTACTACTGAATTTTACAGTAAGATTGATCCAATCACTGCTGTTTGCTTGCAATAGATTGAATAAAGTATGTCAAAGATAATAATCTAACGAAAGCTTAACCTAGAAAAAATATTATATTAACGAGAAAGATGATGAATTGGTGATCTGAAAATTTTTCAACTTTTTTCATTACAGTTTTTTTTTCATCAAGTATAGACATTACCGCATTAAATAGGTCAGTTGCTTCTTGTTCAAATGCTTGTATAAGATAATGATCTCCGTTTATGGTTACTTCTAACGAATAATATTTTACACCATTTAACATATGGGACAAATGGTTTGATGCTTGTGTAATTTTGCCTCCCAAATACAATATTGTCATCAAGGCATCAAGACTATTTTTGTAATTCAATATCATTACTCACATTGCAGATCCAAAAATTCACACAAATAATGAGAAGAAAAATGAATATTTTCCGAGATTTTATCGACATCAAAATTAAAGCAATGAAAACATGATATAGTTATTGCATCATCTTAGAGAGGGGGAGGACGATTATAGAATACTAATACAGTCCTGCTAGACCAATACCCCCAAGTAAATTAACCAAAATTCTTTTGATTCAATTAACTGAGAATGAATTATTCTTATTGCATCGTTTACAGATACCAAACCAACCTGCTATCCTATTTTCCATTTTGTCTTCAACAACATTTGTCCCGCATTCAAAACAAAAGTATCTTTTTTGCATTTGATATCATTATATTAATCAATGCTATCGTAGTATATCTTTATGATACCGTCAGCACATGCTCTGAATGGACAAAAATAGTTCTATTAGAAATCATCATTCTTCTTGATATTGAATACATTTTCTACTTGATTTATTCTTAGGTATAATGAAATCAATTTACGAGAGC
>DATADQ010000256.1:0-1829 GCA_036258455.1 Nitrososphaeraceae archaeon
GGTAAGAGCTTCTCCACATTTCTTTAATAGTGAAGCGGAAGTGATGCGAGCTGTTGACCAATTAAAGAATCTTTTGAAGTGATTTCCTCTTCAACTTGATATATCTCACATGGAAACGCTCTCTTGCTTGCAATCTAATCACAGGGACAATTGAAAACTGATTTTTTCCGACAAGTTTGATGTTGATTGAATTTTGATTGCCGAGCGTGTTCATTAAATGATTACATTCATTACTGAATTGACACCTATGAAGGACTGGCACCGCCTTAACAAGCAGTGTCAAAATGGTAGTAGCAACCCACGGGTTCAACATCTGTCTGTATGAGCGAGTAAAACTATGAAGCAAGACACCTCTTCTATTGTAATATATTCCACATCTACCTAATCATGATGATAGCTTGCAGCTAAGTCACGAAGATATTCTATCCTCAAAAGGCCTAAATTCCCTCACCTTCAGCGATCCCTACGCTAAATTATGTTTTACAACAATGATTGTGAAGTCGCTAGCAAAATCGCATAATGAACTCGGAGATAAAAAACCAAAGAGGATAATCTATATCGATACGGATACCACTTTCACAGCTTATTTGCTGGCTGGATTTATTCTAAAAAATGATTGTGAGTTAGAAACAAAATATTCGCCTCAAAAATCATATTATAGTGATACAACAATTAGGCGGCAAAGTCATAGTAATGATGACAACAGGTATTTCTTGAAGAAAAATAATGGGGAGAATAAGTTATACCAGGACTGCGTTGTTGATAATAAAGTAATCCAAGTATTTCTTCCTTCGGAAGGGCACTTCGAGTCAACTTTAGGAGATGTAATAGCGTCAATCCAAGGAGCCTCAATAGTGATCTTTGATTCACTCAACAGTTTCTACAACCTGTATCCAATATCATTTACCGAATCGCAACAGCTAAAAAGAACTAACAAAAGAAGCAAAGAAACCCAGAAAGACGATCTAATAACAGAATCGTTTCCAGCAGAAAGAAGAAATCATGACAAATCAGATTTGAAGCCATTACAAGATAACAAACCAAAAAAAACAGAGTATACTATTGGGCGGTTGAATCATCTTCTTTCCATTTATGTTATGTTATTGGTCAAGCACGGGGTGACTTTGAATATTCCCGTTCTCGTGACAAGTATGGTGCGTTATAAGAGGGTATCCGATGGTTTATGGATTAAAGCTCCGAATAGTAGACGACTTTTACATCAAAAAAGTCTTGTGAAGATGAGTGTAGAGATGAGCAATGAAAATGACCTTTCTGTAAATCTTCTAAAACATCCTACATCGCCACAACAAACAATCGTATTTCCGAACACAGGGATTTATTCAGCCTTTGAGACTAACCAGGTTAAATCCTAACATGAGAGAAATAGCGACAAGTGCAAAGCCAGAAGCGAGAAATAAGCCCTGAGTCTTCGCAGCTCCACCCTGTCCTGCCCTATGAATCATGATAGCGCCTCCCATTCCTATAAAAAGGACAAAAACCAGTACAACTGTTTCAATCAGGGTTTGGGCAGATCTTGTTGGCAGAATAAAAGCCTGAGAGCTTGCGGCGGCCCCTTCAATGAGCGCGTTAATTAAACCTGATGCTAATGCAAAAAATGTTGTAATGTATATGATAGCCGCAACGATTACAATTTTGGAAGTTTTTGATGAAATTGAATATCTAGACAATAGGCGACTAGAAATAAAATTAACCACTCTACATATAAATTATTTATGAGAAAAGAGCTAAAGAATTGCGTAAGGATTGTTAACAATATTATCCCAGAATGAGGCTGATAAAAAGAAAGCTCCTAGGTTGTTATCAACTAG
>DATADQ010000257.1:0-2982 GCA_036258455.1 Nitrososphaeraceae archaeon
TAGATCTATCTGAAGATGAACTGAAAAGCACTGGAAAGATTTGCGATATACAGGAAGCTATTTCTTTGGGTATTTACTTTCTATTTCGGCTGGGAACTCTACCATTCTCAGGATCGACTTTTCGAGCTAGCCATTGCAATATTTCAGTATTTATTTCTTCATCCTCCTTTGATTGTGGGCTTCCCGCATACCAATTATCTTTTTTACAAATTTCGATGTTTAATAAATAAACAAAGTATAAATTATTTTGCATTGCCACTTTTTACATTGATGGAGATACGCAGTAGGATTGGTAGGAGTATTTTTCCGAAAGTAAGGATGGCGTTGGCACTTACCATTTCTCTAATGGCCGATCTGCTCGACTATGCAGCGGCTCCGTTGCTGGGCATGCCGATCATTGGAGACGCATTTGATTTAATTGTAATGAGCATGCTATACTCTATAACTAAAAGTAAGGTTTCATTCATAATGAATCTCGCTGAATTCGTACCCTTTCTTGGTGACTTTCTGCCAGTTTACACAGCTTCTACGATCATTTGGATATTAAGAGAATCCGGATATGATGGTCTATTTATAGCCAGGCGACTATTAAGATTACTTTCAAGTACTCAGAGCAATGTCTGAGGCGGCTAACTAGTCTTTTTAGTCCTCCTTCGACGTTTTTTAATATCTTTACCTAAATTAGTAACTTGTCTGACACTATCAACCTAAATATCATCAGTTCCGGTCACCAGAGTACTTAATGTGGGTTTAGCATCTCTGCCTAAACTCAATGCCTTTTTACCTTTCCTCAGTATAGATAATGTTATTCCTTTAGAATCGAGTGTTTCCCCTAACTTCTTCGCTGTTTTAAGTTCCTCAAATAATCCAAGGTTACTATCACTTTCAGACGTGCATGAGTTATCAATACGGAGTACAATCGATAAATATAAAGAGATACTGATTATAACATTGTCGCTAAAGCTAAGTTCTTTAATCAAGGCCACTGGTAAACCTAAACAAAGACTAGGTATTGAATCTAGATCCAACGAATTAATCTTAATACTCAATCCAAATTCTCAAGGCGGAGCAACAGGAAAAAACTGGAAATTAACTTATGAAAAAGTGAAAAAATTCCTGCCGAAGCCTCACCGAATTATATTTACAAAGAAGGCTAATGATGGAACGAATGTCACACGCAAATTGTTAGAACAAGGGTATTGCAATATAGCAGCAATAGGCGGTGATGGCACAATAAACGAAGTTGCAAACGGTTTTTTTAATATTAAACTTAAAAATAGATCGGCTCTGGATCCCATGAAATTCAGACCCGAGCGAAGACTAATTTCAGTGAATGCTAAATCGGCACTATGGATCATACCGTCTGGTAGTCGCAATGTGTTTGCATCCTCTTTGGGGATTATGCATCAAGATACCAATGCTTTTAGACGTATATCACAGATGAAAAAACGCAAGATTGATGTGATTGGCGTAACTATAGCCGATAGGAATAATCCAACAATCACTCGAAGCAGGATTGTGCTAAACGCTGCAGAGATGGGAGTAGGCGCTGAGATTATCTCCAGGTCCAAAAAGGTGAGAGGCAAAATAAACAACAGATTTCTTTCCACTATCGCAGGAATTGTTTCCACATTACCTACTTACGAAAGTAACGAATGTGACATCATTATGGATGGTGGGAGGAAAATAACTAGTAACGTAACGATGGCAGTAGTGGCAAACGGTAAGTTTTTGGGTGGCGGATTCAACGCAGCACCAAGAGCTAAAATCACTGATGGGAAGCTCGACGTAGTTATAATGAAGAGTTCTGGAAGCCTCAAAATGCTCCAAAAACTTGTAGAAATGAAAGGTGACAGTGAATATCTTGACGAAGAGGATATCCTTTATTATCAAGCATCGCAGGTAATCTTCCTACCAAAGAATAGAAATATGACTGTATCTTTGGATGGTGAACCTGTCGGAATACTTCCTGCTGTATTCAAACTCTATCACAATGCCTTGACTATCAATAGTGAGGCTAGTCATGAATAGGTTTCATCATGGCGGGAATACAATTTATTGCAAGAATTGATATGATGACGAATAACACGTAATTGGAGAATTTCAAAATTGCAAACGATAATTTCCTATAACGAAAATGAAGTTAAAGAACAAAAGGAATTTCAAAATATAAAATCCAAAGATAAAGCATGGATAGATTTGATAGATCCTACAGATGACACTATTAAAAATATCGCAACTTATTTTCATCTTGATCAAAGTGCAGTCGAGTTATTCCACAGTAAGTCAAAGAAGCCTCAGATTAGGCTTTTAGACAACCACACATTTACCATCTTTCTAGATATTAAATTTAAAAATTCCCAAACAGTCGTTACTGAGGGAGTATACTTATTTTGTGGTAAGAATTGGCTGATAACTATTCATCCGGCTGAAGTAGATCTAACAAAGAGCATACGCAAATTGTTAGAGCATGAAAACAAGAAACTAGTAATGGATTCCATAGAAGCATTATTCTATAGTGTCTTGTCGGAGTTGATCGATAGATACGAACAAGTATTAACGGCTGTTGAGTTAACTATTACCGACCTAGAGGAGAAAGCGCTGAGCGATCCCTCGAGAGAGACTATTCAATATCTAGCTACACTTTCAAAACAACTTATTGTATTCAGAAGACACTTCTGGCGTGTGAGGGACGTAGTGAACTTCTTAAGCCATATGGAAAAGGACCAAACTGAGGTAAAATATATTCAGATGGCATATGACAACATCTCACAGCTTGTAGACCTCGTAGAATCTTATCGTGATACTATTAACTCGATAAGAGATCTATACATCGCAAACATCTCTTTGGAAATGAACGATACAATGAGAACACTTACAATATTTGCGTCAATCTTGTTACCACTTACATTAGTAGCAAGTATATACGGAATGAATGGACTAGATCTTAATAGCCTTGCAACAATACCTTCTGGTCTAATT
>DATADQ010000258.1:0-3859 GCA_036258455.1 Nitrososphaeraceae archaeon
GTCTAGAGAAATTCCTTAATCACTACAGAATCGATTTATTATCATTCTTAAAATTGCCTCAACAAGACATGATGAACCTTATTATAAAATATCTGGTTGATAGAAAAGTCTCATGGCAATATAAGAACCTTATAACTGCTATCCTAAAACATTAAAACAGGTATGTGAAATTAACGACATTGTACTAAATTGTGAAGAAGATTAAATTGGTCTAATTTCCAATTTCCTTTCTTTTTTGTCTGAATTTCCCTCTCTCCAAAGTACTCGATAAGTTAAATCCTGATTATGTTAATGTTAATTGTTTGACACTATGGTTGTAGAGCAAACATTACAGAAAGAAATTGAAGAGTCTAAAAGATGGATTGACACAGCCGAAGGTGTTTACAAGCGAGATCTAATTACAAGAATTGAATTAATCAATTGGGTTCTAGACAATATGAAAAATCCGAATTCCAATTGCTCCATTTGTGAAATCCTAGAATCTAAGATGAATGAAACTATTGATAAAATAAACGGCATACATGACTTAATTGAAGCGGATCCACTTGACAGTCAATTAAGAATCCTGGAATGGATCTTCTATCAGGTTTGTAGTAACGAAATAAAAAGGTCAATATAGAAAAAAACGGGTACTAGTATTTTTTTCAGAATTTTTTTTCAGAATTTTTAAGTGTATTAATTGTAATATAATACTTATGGAACAAACTTATGTGAAACCGTCAATGGGCGGTATGAGTTTAATCGCCGCCCTTGTATTTGCAAATGCTAATTTAGTGACTATCGTTAACGCACAATCAGCGGATACAAAAGATGTTTTTAAAGTAATTGTTTCTTTGTCAGGTATAACAAGTTCAACTAAAGACATGTTGATTTTAGTAAATGTCAAAGATCAAACGAAGTCCCAACTGTTCAATGCTGAAAATCCAGAATTGAAAGGGGCAAATAAAGTAAATTACACCTTAACATTTGCCGGCTCATCCGTAGATGAAGGGGACAAGTACACAGTTTGTGTCGTGAGCGTAAAAAACTTCAATCTTCAGTGTGATGATGCGAAGAATTCTCCGTTAAATAAACCTGAATTGGTAGATATTAATTTATCAACTGGAGATTCAGACAACGAAGAAAAAGGCAAAGAAAATAAGAAGGCCTAAGATCCATTTGGATAACCACACTCTGGGAAACTAAAAAAAACAATATATAATTAAATCAATTTTCGCTTGTGGGAGTTACTTATCCATTTCACCCAATGTCTCTAAATCCTTAAATGCGTTTGTTATCCTCTCCATTCTTTCGTCAAGTTCTTTAACGTCCTCACAGGTCATATCTTTGTACATAGTACCTACTTTTCCAGTCTCAACTAGATCGCCCTTTATATCCTCCTTAGCGTCATTCATACCATGTTCATTAACAAATCTACAGTATTGTACTACCTAAGTTTGAAGGGTTATACTTTACAATGAAAATGTATATTTATTAAATCTTACAAGTACAAGTTACAATAAAAATATTCTTTTCACCTTTTACAGTCGAATAAGACCAAACTCATAATTAAATAAATATTTACTTTATTTTTGGTTGGAGTTAGTAAAATCAGGATCAACCGGTACGGAATTACTAAATAAAATAACGGTGGTTTCAGGATGAGAACATGAATTTAACTTTGGCGAAAGGAAACAGCATATGTTCCGATAGTAACTGTAAAATAGAAATACAAGATGGAACGTTCAATACCCTTGGGGCAACCGATCGATACATTTCCGGAACATTAAAGATCTAAGACAAGTCTAAATTTGATCCTCAGGGTAATTTCACTTCTTATAATTATTATGACCCGTCGGGATCGTTTAGTTCGCTAGAGAGTAAAGAAAATCAAGATCAAAAAGTATTTTTTTACGGTGGCATCCATTCCTACCATCTTGGGTTTCAAGTAATGACATTTCTGGCACAGGAACTAGGGTATATGATGTTCCAAAGGATATAAGCAACCTAAATTATTCGTAGACAGTGAATATTAGCAAGAAAATTTGGATTAGTCTCTCTATTTTACCATTCCTTCCGTTTAGTGAAGTTAACAAGCTCTAGTAAGACTGCCTTATGTTTAACAGAGCATGACACCGAACAAGGTAAAATAATAGTAAGATATACAAACCAATGGATACGTTCAGACCCTTAATATATAGCCGATTTATGTTATGACTTTTAACGCCGACAATATAACACTTGGATTATCTGTGATGGGGCCAATAGGGGATTTGTGACTGAATTGAAGATTGCCTTTGGTGAAAGCCCTGACTTCGAATATAAAGATATTAACCCTAATACAATGCGTGTAATACCTGTTAATTTCCTAAAGGACCATCGTGATATGTTAACTAAACTTCATTTGTTTATGCATAAAGGCTATCTTGCTATTCCTTCCGAGCATCAGGACCTCATTACCTCACTAAGAACAGCCCAAGCAAGTGATTACTCATTAGACAAACAAGAACACAAGAAAATGATGTACTTGATGCGCTTAGATTAGCATTGAAAGGTTACAATATTAAATAATGCGGTTAACAAGTAATTCTGTTTATGGAAGATCATGTTGGAAAGATCGAAACCTGTAGTGAATGTAATCAACAAAAAAAGATAGGTCTTGCAACGGATGCGGGAAAGGATGCAAAAGGAAACCTCCATTTACCTTATTTAAAATGTGAAGATTGTGTGTCGCTAGACCTCAAAAAAGATGGAACCGAGAGTCGAAGAATAACATAAAAACCAATAAACAAGTTATTCAGATTTATTGGATGCTCTTAGGCTAGCATTGAAAGGTTACGATATAGCGTAAAGACCTTCGTGATATGGTAGGGCGCCTCTTTAATGTACACAGCCCTCCTTCCCTAGTTAGTGTTTTAGGTTTTAAATTCAATAACTCAACATACTGAATGTGGGCCGGACAGTTCCTTCGTATAGAATTGCAACCTAGATGGAAAGAAGCAAATGGAAAATATTCAGGCGCAGGTTGGACAAGAAGGACCGAAAGTCTTTGATAAAATGTTCTCTTATTCAAGACTTTACAATTCTGCGGGTAGCAATGCTTGCTGAACTATATTGATTCATCCTATTCTAGTGTCTATAATATTTGAAGATTACAAGCAACTGGAGAAATTGCGAAGATCGGTTGTAAAATAAAAGAAAAAAAATGTTGTAGGTAGTGACACGTTGCTACCTGTTACACATTGTTGCTACTCTGTGGGTAGTTCTCCGAAGACTTGGTCGTTCGGTTCTAAGCTTTGACTTTGATCTCGTCCAACCTGTGATTGTTCGTCAACATCATCCGGATTTGCAGCGAAGTTATCACAGAATGTGGAAAGCCCTCCATTGTTTTGACTTGTTCCTCCACTATTATCGCTGTTGTCGACCTCTATTCGACAATTATTCGTCTGTTCTATCTCTTTCTCGTTACAGTTCTTGTCATCATTGTCATTACACTCATCATCTTCGTCAGCAAATACTGGTTGTACCTGTGGCATCCCTGTTGCTGTTAGCGCTGTCAATATTCCTATAGACAGAACTGCCAGCATTAACATGTTTTTTGTATTCAAGTTTTGTAATCGAATATTGATACTAAACAAAGTATAAGTGGATTGAGTAAGAACAAGTGGTAAAAAAGAAACAGACCCTCATTCACTGTGCTAAATCGGAATTTATTAATAGAAAAATTTTCTTAGAAAAGAATAGGAACTTTTTTTATCATTGGTATATTATCGTTTGTTACTATTACTGGATAGAGGAACCCGATCGAGAAACAGGGGTCATCATCCTACCCTCAGTTTTAGTAAATTCTTCCAAAACTCATATTAGGTTCGATAAATTA
>DATADQ010000259.1:0-3511 GCA_036258455.1 Nitrososphaeraceae archaeon
GGATTGAAATCGATGTTCCAATTTAATACAAATTTTCTGTTTTTAAGCACATATCAGATAATTTCCCATGGATATTCTTATTAATGATATTTGTTCTATATCTCTAATGATAATTAAGACTCATGAGCAAAATATTGTGCTTCTACTTCCCATAATAGTAACTTTAAACACTGTATTTGTTTCTGGCCTTATCGATCTTGACTCTAGTGCGATGATTATGTCAAATTCTATTAATCTGCGGGAAGAAAGGAAGACAAAATCATCAGGATTACCCTCTAGTCACTGGTGTAGGAAATGTTCCTCAGACTCATTTTCTCTGGAAGATACGGTTCAAGTTACACCTAACTCTAGTAAACCAACACTATGTGAAATATATGTATGCGATAGCTGTGGCCAGAAAATTGAGTATTGGAAATATTTTGAAGGATCTAAGTCAGTCTAAACTTTTTTCTTGATTTCATGACGATAGTACGCGGAATCGTAATTTAATTTGAAACATAGAATAAAATAATTTGTATACAAAGTACATAGAAACACATTGACTATATATTATATATTGAAGAGTACATTCATCGCAATTATGATAACATTTGCAATATTAACACCGTTTGTAGTTTTAGCTTATAATTAACGACGCAAAAAACTAATAAAAGAAAGAAATCAATTCTACAAGAATGTGTTAAATCTCTTACCCTTCTTAACAAAATTAAGCGAGAATCTTCAAAGCGTAAATAATAGGATCAACAAATATCTAAAGAAAGCCAATGCAAAGCAAATTCATGATATTAGAACTTCTATTAGACGGCTTGATGCCAGCTTTTCAACATTGCCTAAGCAATATAGAAATCGATCTTCTCTATCTAAATACGTCCTACAATGCAAGGAACTATTCAAGATTAATAGCGAAATTAGAGATTTTGATATTATTATTGAAAAGTTGCAGAAATATCCTTCAAGTGGCCAAAGGGACAACATCATTGAGGATTTGAAAAAAACAAGGTTGGCGAGACTGGAAAGAGCAAAGACCATTGCAGTTCCCTTAAAAAGTATAGACACCGGAACAATTTTGGACGAAATAGGTGTAACAGAGAAAGAACTTCAAAAAAGGTTCATAAAGATAGTATCAAGATTGATATCCACTATCGATTCGATCTTTCCAGTTGTACTTTCTAATCCTCAAGCACTAGAGGAATTGCATGATTTAAGGATCGCTTGCAAAAAATTGAGATATATGTTAGAACTACTACCAAATAATAATAAACTTGCAGTACAAACTAGAGAATCCCTTAAGAAGATTCAAGATAGTCTTGGATCCATTCATGATTCTGATTTCACAATTGGTTACCTAAAGGCTTTGCCGCAATCGTCCAAAGAAATTCAAGAAATAATAGATAAGGAAAATGAATACAGGAGACTACAATCTGAACGATTCCTAAACTATTCTAAGAGACGATTAGGAATTTCTCCAGATTCGTTTTTGTTCAAGTTAAGAAGTTTCAATTCGGCTTCATAGACTATAGGGTTGAACTAAGTCTCGACATTTCATTCCACCTTTTGGGAACAAAATATCTTACAGGGCCGTACACATCTTTACTATTGGACATCTTTACTATTGGCGAAGATGCAAAGATATCTTTATCTAATCAATTTATAAAATTACAATTTATGAAGATTTTAAGGAGGAATTACATTACTTTTACAACCCCACAGTGCTCTATAGCAATTGACAATTATCAAAAAATGCGTGAGCGTTACGGTGAGAAATTAATCGAACATTCCTATTTGATCAGAGAACAATTTGATGTAAGGGACCCATTTACAATATCAAAATGCAAGAAAACAAAGGGAAATACATTAACTAGGAAGTTAATCGATCTTGCTGAACGTTCAGGGATGAGACGCAAAGAAGTCTTAGAGGCAGGAAAAAACCGTGCCACAATTAGAAAAGATGTTCCTATTGCACACGGCTTTAGAAAGTCCTTTACTACTCAACTAGTAGAAGCAGATGTAAAAACTGAATTAAGATGGTTGCTAGAAGGTCACAACTTGAAAGCCAATGATTCCAACTATGTTAGAACAACAGAATAGCGATTACAACAAGAATATGAAAAAGCAATTGACAATCTAACAATAGATCCAGCAAATAGACTACAAAGAAAGGTTGAAACTTTGACTATAGAAAAATCAAGGCTTGACAAAATAGAGGCAAAGATGCGTAAGATAGGAAAAATGTATCAGTAAAATACTTCTCTTATAATATATTCAGTAGAAACCGCTAGCAATCCTTTTGAAAGTAATGAATCTACGGGCATTGTAAATATTTTATACGATTCCAGTTGATAGAATACAGTAATGGTAAAACTTATCGCAAAAATCAGAATCGTATGGAAAATTTTATTAGTTGTGGTAAACTCTAACGCATATTGAATAAAATTAAGATTTATGGCATCTCAATTCCGATCTGCTTAGTTTTTGTCACTTTCTTAATAAATTCATCTCATGCTCAATCATCAGACAAATTTCTTATACCGATGATGATCATAGGTTTACTGATGATGATCGGAAGTTTACAATCCAATATCCCGAAAATTGGGTGCTTAGAGATGAGGGTTATCCCAATAATGGGGGACTTCCTAATACCGAAGTCCTTTTTGATATAAGTGGCACTTCCAAGGAAGATGATATATTTACACTAGCTTCCCGTTGGCTCATGGTTAACGTTGAGCAAGTTGGATCTTATCTTGATACCGACACAATGACATCAAAAAATCATACCTTGCCCGGATACTGCCAAGCGTTGGTATATGTCATCAATTCCGATCCATCTGATACTCTAATTAGACAAAATCAAGTTACTGTTGGAGGAAATCCTGGATGTAGGGTCGAATGGAAGGACGGTGATTCTTATAACTTCGAGGTTTATACTATTCTTGACGGAAAATTATTTAAACTGATATACACTGACTATCAGTTAACAGTTCCAGAAACGTTTCCATTAGCCAATAAAATGGTAGAATCGTTTAAAATTCTCAAATAATAATCACATAATGCACAAGTAAACTTGTCATGAAAATTTTTCTTATTCAGGATTTTATTATTATGATCAACTAGCCAATAATTCTACGACGTTATCTAGATTTAATGAAAAATTGAAGAAATAGTAATATAATTCAATGAATTGCATTAATTTATAGAAAAACATAGGTGATAGTTCAATAAATTATGAAATATTCAATTCTTTCGTGGGCGGGGATTTCAATATTTCTAAAGTTTTAGCGATAAAACTTGAGGTCAACTAATGTTCTAATTTTTTTTACTAGATGATTTCAAAAAACTAACTATTCGTTGTAAGTATATTTCTGTTCTCTTAACCGCATGGCATTAGCCTCAATTCAACAAAACGAAATGACAACAAGTCAACCAGTAAATCAGGTTCAAGCAAGTGTAAGTAACCAGGGTTTTACTGTAGGACAAAGTTGGGGAGCTTTGAGAAAAGCTTGGAAAGGGTATC
>DATADQ010000260.1:0-6891 GCA_036258455.1 Nitrososphaeraceae archaeon
GTAATATTTTTTATGGACTTTATCATTAGCTAAACTTTCCTTTTATATTAGAACACATATAGAAACAAAATATGCTGGCCCAGGTTCAAGAACAAAAAAGTAATCAGAACAAGAAAATAAAACTCTCACAAATACTGAAAAATGCTAATGAAAGACAATGTTTTGGACAATTTATGAAATTCTCTAAAATTGTCTCAGGTTCAGGTGAATATAACGAGATCATGTCCTCGAGAACTGTGCACGAAGTATGTGCTAATGGCTTGCTGATGCTTAGGGCTGGAGTTACAAAGGGATCATTGACCTTTTCTCTATATGGATATGTAGCAGATGATGCTGACATTTTGAAAGTATATGAAACACTAGGAGCTGATCCATATTACAGAATTAAATGCAATAAGTGTAGTTTGCTTGGTAGTGGGTGCGTTCTATATCGTGCTCTTGAACACATGAATGACTATCATCGTGCTTCGTTTAATGAAATAGGTTCATACCTTGAAACACTAGGACTTTAATTGCGATCTTTCTTCTGCGCATAACTGTTCACATCGTTGGCCAGCATTGTATAGTAATGAGACTCTAACCTAGAATCTAACATATACTAAGTACATTATATTTTAGTCACTAAATACATGCTTTTTCTATATTGTCTGGATTCGTAATAGTATTCAACCTCTTTTTGAGATGAATTTTTGTCATATCGGTGTGAACAAAAAACCTAATAACAAGAGAAGAAACGGTATTTCATGGCAAGCATGACATTATCTATCGCTACTTCTCTTGTTTTGATTAGCCTTCTGATGTTGTTAATACCTTCACATATGATCGACCAAGATAAGATATCAAAAAATGCATTAGCACAAACTTCCAGCGGTGCAGACAATACATTTGAGATGAATGGACAAATAGGTTCTCTAGTACTTGGAATGCCACCAAACACCAAGACTGTTGATATGACTACGGTACCAAAATTCATATTGTCAGGCGATTGGGATATCGATGTCGAAAATGGGAACCTAACTGACTTCAGGGCAAACTTTTATACTGGTCCCGTAAACGGAGCTGAAAACCATACTCATCAACTAAGTAATTTTACAGTCAATGAAAGCACTCCCATCCAGCTTAGTCCGGACAAAAGCATATCCCTTTCAGGAATTCTGGATGTTGGAACAAATGGCAATAAAGCATGGGATAATGTAAATGCAACAGTTGACGTCTCTAAAGGTAGATCAATAACCATTAATCTAGCTGATGAGGATACAGAGCGCCATTTCATGGGACAGCAAATCTATGGAATTGTTAAGGGATTGAGAACGTAGGAATCTTAGATATTCTCAAGCAATTTTTAATATTCTCCTTATAAATGAAGTGAATCGAAGCTCGATATCTTTTCTTGATTTAAGGCCCAATTTTATCGGCGCCTTCTTTACCCAAGGAATATACTCCCACTTCCATATGTCATGGTTATTATCATGTTGACTCATCGCATGATTAGCAGTATTTATAAAAACAATTGGATGATAATGGTCTAAAAAATAATATTCGATTTTCCTTTTTTGAGGAGGTGGAGGTGGTTTATCTAGATGGATTGTGTCATATTCGATATCATATTCTCCGCTATAAATCCCTTCAAAGATAAAATGATTATTGCTATTTCTTTTGTTATTTTTGTTGATCTCTTTGTTTCCATTTTGGGCCTTGTCCTCTTCATTCATCATATTGTCATCGGTCACACCCTTTTGTGATTTGTCATCCTTATTTTTGGTAATGTGAATCTTAAAGGTTTCAACATCTTGAGTACGTCCATATAGGATAAGTCTAATTATTGAATAAATTTCGTTTAGATATTTATGTTGCCGGAGTTCTTCATTATTAAAAAGTAGAGAAACCTCAACGTCCACTGAAGAATCAGGTTTAACTAATTTAACGCAATGAACTTCCCTTAAAAAATTTTTCAATGAATCAATTGCGGGTTGGTAAATAACTGGCACAATATCATCAACTTCAACGCTTTCGTCTAAATTGACCTTAAAGATGCCGTTATTGATGCCACTTGTAATGTGATCTGAATTAGAACTTTTCATACTCTGAGCCTCTTCTAAAAAACCTTTGATATCTTCGTTTAGGTGGTAAACTTGGCTCGATTTTATATCAATATCTTTCTTTGCCCACTGCCAGATCCAATATTTCTCATCTAGTTTACAGGCCCATCTCTCGTGGCTTATTTTCTTAGCAGACACTGGCAACTTCTGCCTCTTCGATGAGGCCAGATCGTAAGGTTCAGAATATGGATCAGAAATAGACGTTATATCTATTCCTAACATATAGCGCAATTCCACCGGAATATGACCCATATAGTCACTGTTCCTGTTGGTTTTGCTTCGGATCACGATCCTAACTTTTCCATCTGATAGAACTTTTGCTCTACTTACAGTACAATTATCCCAGTCCCACATCTTATGAGGCTCGGCTTTCCATTGAAAAAGTTTTTTGAATCCATTGTCTACTTTATCTACTACTTGATATTCTTTTTCTAAATGAGAAAACCACACCAACTCATGTGACCGTTGGCTTTGAAACTGTTGACTATTTGCCTCTTTAGAAATAGATATCTCCGTCATGGATTAATGCACCATAAGAGTAAACAATGCCGTAATGATAAACTTATGGAACTTGGAGTAAATTTTACTGGAATTGAAGATACTGTGCGAACATACTAGAGAATTGGATGCTACTAATTTGGACTTCTGTATTAGGGAAAATAAATGTTTATTTACTGTCGAGTGGCATTAGGCACGTTATTGAAATACAAAATCACCGGAATTGTTAGGAATGGATTAGGAAAGCCTGTTCCTGACGTTTTTGTTGATGCCTTTGACAGCGATTTTGGTACCTCTGAGGATTATGTTGGCAATGATGTGACAAACTCCCAAGGAAAATTTGAAATAAATTTTGATGATAAAGCGTTCAAGGAGAATTTTGAATTTCTTGAGCGAAAACCAGATTTGTTTGTTACTGTAAAAGACTCTTATCGCCTGCTTCACAAAAGCGAAGTTAAGAGTGAAGTTCAGGGACCAGAGGTTTTTTTCGAAATTAATTTGAGTCAACAAAAAACATTTGATGATCCATATGCCAACACACTCCAAAGAACGATTAGCACGTTTTATTCAATAGGCGACACTATTGACATTTCGCAAGTAGACGTCGCAACATCAATGCGACAAATGATCAGAGCCCTTGGAAACTGGTCGTATTATACCACGCCTAAGATAATGGAATTGTATGGTTATCCTGGTCCGCAGGTCCCTCGCTATCCAAAGCTTGTAACACATCAACATACGCTTCCATGGAACAAAGAAAACAGGAACGGGAAAGCTAGTGATACTAAAGGGAATAACAGACATAGTCCAGAAAGTACGGCTGTTGGCAGCGGGAGCCACTAGCAGATAGAGGAGATATGAAGATAAAATGTTGGTAGAGGGCGGAACGATCTATGGGCTCGAAAATATTGAAAAAAGAAAAGAAAGGTATTCTCTAGTGGATCATGATATAGTTGTAGACGCAGATGTCTGCATTATAGGCTCAGGAGCGGCCGGGGCAATAATGGGCGAAAAATTGGCTAATACTAATGGAAGCAGCAACGAAAGGTATGCTGGAAAATCAGTTGTAATTTTGGAAAAAGGCGGGTACTATGATGCAGAGGATATGAACCAAAGAGAAGCAGATATGATGCCATTGCTATGGAAGAATTGTGGAGCTAATTTTACGGATAACCTCAGGATTGTAATTGCCCAAGGACAATGCTTGGGTGGCTCTACAGTTATCAACGATGCCGTTTGCTTCAAAACTCCACAGATCATAAGAGAACAATGGAGAAAAATGGGTGTTAACATCTCCGATCAGCAGTGGAACGATGCTCTTGAAGAAGTATGGAATAGAATCCATGCGTCAAGAGTGAAAGAAGAGGACCTAAATCTTAATAATCTAATGCTAAAGAAAGCATGTACCCTTAAAAAGTACAAATCAAGTGAAAACGATAGAAACTGCAAAGATTGTATGAGATGTGGTTTTTGTCATCTTGGATGTCATTACGAAACAAAACAAGATATGCGCGTCACATATATCCACGATATGCTCAACAAGCCCAATTCTAGGTCGCAAGTTTATTGCAATTGCGCAGCAGAAAGAATTACTTATTCAAATGATATAGTTGATGGCGTAGAGGGATCTTTTATAGATAGTTCAGGGTCAAAAAAATTTAATATCAGAGTAAATGCAAAAGTAGTAGTAATATCGGCTGGTGCTATCGCGTCTTCACAGTTGTTACTTAAGAACAGAATAGGAGAAGACAAGACAGGCAAAGGACTTAGTTTACACCCAGCACCATTTCTCCTCGGAAGATTCAAAGATAAGATAAATGCGTATGATGGAATACCCATGGCCTATACCTGCCACGAGTTTGGTATTACTAATGACATATCCGATGGTGGATTTCTAATTGAGAGCATATTTCTTCCTATTTTCCAATTCTCACTGGGATTGCCTACGTTTTTGGAATACCACCAGAAGTTCATGGAAGACTTTACCCACTATACGATGGCTGGTGTTATGATAAGAGATGAAAGTAATGGAACTGTAACTCTGACCGAAAATGGAAATCCCAAAGTGCATTACACACTATCTCAGAAGGATATCAGGAATATAGCAAACGGTTTAAAGGTTCTAGCTGAAATGTGGTTTGATGTAGGTGCAGAGCAACTGGTCAGTGGCCACAGAGATGTCACTGTGTTAAACAGCAAAGAAGATATTGAAACCCTTGTGCATGCGGTGGAAAGAAATCCTGATGCTCTACAAGTAGCGTCTGCCCATCCTCAAGGAGGAAATAGAATGGGAGAGGATGTACAAAAATGTGTCGTAGATTCAAAGTGCAAAGTTCATGGTTTTAAGAACTTGTATGTTTGCGATGCAAGTGTGTTTCCAACCTCACTTGGAGTTAATCCACAGGTCACTGTAATGGCACTGGCCACAATGACTGCTAATAGTATTAATGAAATATGGGATAAAAATTATGCAGGAATAAACACAGGGGTAGAAGAGAAGCTTGGAGAAACCTGCTCTATTCAACAACCAATGTATTGTTCTAGAGAGCGATTAGATGCGATGTTTAATAGCTCAAAAAATGAACTGCCGACTGAGACGCTGATCAATGCTGGCGATTATGCTGCCAATATTTCCAGCAGTGATGTCGTCATGAGGAGAGGTAAGACTATCTCGCCTATGCCTAGGCCCCCCAAAGCCGACGAGTGGTCTTTTAATAACATCACTCTACAGATCTATAACAATCGATACTGGAAGGGTTTCTTTCCTATAGATCAAGACCTTAGATTAATTCAATACTTTGGAGGATTTTGGAAGCGGTTTCATAAGGAAGGACAAGTACTAAAGGGGATCACCCATCCCTTTGACGCACCCATGATGTATGCACCCAATTTGCCTCAATTGCAAAAATATCCAGGCTATGGAGAGGTAATTCTACTCAAATACACAAGCCCTGAATTTACTTTGTTCTATGATTTACTAAAGATAATTGATAAGAATATTATCCTTGGAAAAGCATTTTTTGGATCTCCTCCATTTGGCAATCAAATACTTACTTTCAGCATGGCAAGAAAATACCATGCAGATTTTATGACTGAAGAAGATCATGAAATAATTTATGACCATTTTGCTCGTGCTCCCAAAGATACGGAAGTTATTGGAAGGTGGACAGGCAAGTTAGTTTCAGACAGCGCATTGACTCCCACTGTACAGGTATTTACTTATACGAAGGATAATATCGGAAAACTCCAAATGCAATATGTCTTTGGTGGATTATTACGGGGAATCTCCAGGGTTTCTCTTACTCCAGACCAAATGAATATGTATGATTTTACTAATTGGCATGACGAAGTGAAGATTGTTTCTGATAATTTCATGGTTGGAAAATGGTGTTCTCCGTGGTCAGATATTCCATTGAATTTTGCCCCTAGCTTCTTAAGTGTAGAAACCGGAGAGCTAAATAGTAAATCAAGGTTATGTTTAAGATTTGTATTGAAACGAAGTTGATACCGCGATCATTTTATTATATATCGCTACAGACTTGAACTGCGCTGCTTCTTCCTCTGCTTCTTCCTTTATAGTACAGATAATACGGTTATTCTCGATATTCCCTCGTGATATTTTTTATGGACTTTATCATCAGTAAAACTTTGTTAATATAATAATGGAAGCAAGTGAAAGATCGATTACGGACAGTTATACATAGGCTATTATTCCTGCAATGACTCTAATAATGTAAGGATTAGATTCAAAATTTATATCATATCGACCTTTTTGAAGTAGGTAATTGGAAGCTGTCCAAAGTGTTCATCATTTCTATAACCAATCACGCTTGTTTTGAAATAGATGCTATAAGACGTTTGCTTTTCCTAAAGTAGATAATGTTACCAAAGCCAGCCCTGCCACTGACAAAATAATAGCTAAAAATGGTAATAATTACTATACCTGTGATCTCTCTTCTACTGCTAACTCTAGTTCCTCAAATACACTTTGTAACCGAAATGCTATTTAACCAATTTTATCTAGGCTTCATCTAGTTAGCCATCTACCATATATCGAAACATTCAGTATCTCTTCTCAGAATTTTTATGGTATTTTAAATTACGCTATAAGGAAAGCGGGGGGAATTTACCATTCGAATAGATGCAGACAGATCACTTAAAGAGAGTTTGATATGGTGGACGATGGCTAGACTAACTGAAAATTGATTGGTTAATATCACAGATGAATATAACTGAATATACTAGGGTCAAGATAGGCAACCATATAATAAGAATCTCAGACAATGCATTTTTT
>DATADQ010000261.1:0-9375 GCA_036258455.1 Nitrososphaeraceae archaeon
CAAACAATCCTAAAAGCTATCAATCCCAGATAAATAAATTTAATTCAATAAGGGAAATAATAGACATTGTGAAAAATAATATAATACAGGACCAAAGGCAGTTTGAGGAAAGCTTAAGGGAGAATGCTCTAAATATTGACCGTTTTAATGATATGAAAGATCCTGAGTTCCTCGCGTCAGTAACTGAATTGATTCTGGAAGGTCTTAGATTTACTGACCCCCCAATATTGGATAGAAAGGAAGGGATCTATGTCACTTTATAGTAACAACATCAAAAAATTTACTTATCATAACATCGTAAATTTTCCGGAAGAAAAGGAAGACAAGGCTCCAACAAAAACAATCCCAAAAAGTTTACTCCAAGATTTTCTTAAAATCTTGGGGAGGGAAATTCTGAAAGAAGATCAACCGAAACTCGAAGAAATTGAACAGGAATTACAGAATTTGAAGAAAGAAAAAGAAAATAGTCAAAGTCAAACAGATGAACCTAAATCCTCTAGTAGAACATCGTCAATAATTACTGAACTCCAACATGCAGGGTATATCAAAGATTCAAGAAAATGGTTGAGCAAAAAGGGGTTTTTTGCAGTAGGAGGGAGATTGTTAGAAGATGTAATTAGAGCGCTCAATAAGGGAGCCATTGGATTGCATGAGACAACTTTTAGTGGAAGTGGTTCATTAAATTTGGACTCTACAAAAAAATATGAACCGTCTGACGATCTAAGACTAATGAATGTCCCAAGATCCTTATTAAATGCAATTGAAAGAAGATCTGGTTCCAAATCATCTCTCCAATTACCGATTGACTTACAACCAGATGATTTGGAAGTTTATGAAACAAAGAGAGATGTGAGTGTTGCCGTTGTTTATTGCATTGATTTAAGTTCTACAATGAGATATTCAACTATGTTTGGGGATATGAGTAGAATAGAAGCAGCAAAAAAAGCATTGTGGAGCTTGTTCTTATTGAATCAAAAATTTTTCCCTTCTGACTCGATTTATATAGTAGGTTTTGGGGCACTGGCTTCAAAGGTATCACCATATGATATACCATATCTGAAAACTTTTGAATCTGGCATTGGGTTTATGCACTACACAAATTATCAAGCAGCATTTAGACTAGCAAAGAAGATTCTTCAAAATGAAACTACCATTAACAAAAAGATTGTTCTAGTAACAGATGGTCATCCTAGTGCCTGTTTTATTGATACAGAACAAGAACGAAGTAAAATCCTAAGTGAAAGACCTTATTCCCAATTCTACGCTCCGGACAAGGAATCGGTAGATTCAGTAAGAGAAAAACAGGAATTATCACTTGATACTAAATCAGGGAAATTAGTCTACCTTTGTTATAGATTCAGACAGGTGGACCAGTATATCGGTGAAAAAACCATTTTAGAAGCAAGAAAATGTCATAAATCAGGAATTGATATCGACACAATCATGGTCAGTGAGGAAGATTCACTGTTGAGTTATGTAAACGAATTGGAAAGATATGTCAAGGGCAGATCTTATTACATCAATCCAGCTGAAATAGATAAGATTCTCATTACTGATTATCTTAATGACAAAAAATCCATATTAAGGTCGAAATGAAGAATCAACAATTAGTTTTTATTTACAAGTTCTAAAAATAGATAATGAATGACAAAACATCCTTCGGATTCAGATTATTTTGATTGGAATAATTCATTTAACGTAATTAAAAAAGCATATGATTCGTCACTTTTTGTACTTATAATAGGACCAAAAGGGACTGGGAAAACTAGCTTAGTTAGGAAATTTGCCTCTGAGATTGGAAAGACGCTTTATTCAATTAATTTTAGTTTAAGGACTCGCGAATCACATCTAGTTGGAACCAAAACGATGAATCAAGGTGAAGTTACATTTGTGGAAGGCATATTGATAAAATCCATGAGAGATGGTGGAATTCTATATTTGGATGAACTTAATGCGGCCGAAGCTGATGTTCTGTTGCGTCTGGATGAAGCTCTCGATGATAGAAGACAGATTGTGCTGAAGGAAGCTGAAGGCCAAGTAATAAAGGCATTAGATAATTGGTTTGTATTTGCTACAATCAATCCACTATCTCATGAAGGAACCAAGGAATTACCACCACAAATATTGAGCAGATTTCCTGTTAGACTAAGACTTGAATATCCACCTAAAGAAATTGAGAAGCAGATTATTAAACACCATGTAGATTTTGATGCTTCAAACGAAAATGACATAGACAATGCATTAAAACTAGCAAATAGTCTAAGAGAAGCCGCGTCCTTAGAAGAGCTATACTACAGTCCCAGTATAAGAGAATCCATAGCATTTGCAAAGTTGTTAAGAAATGAAGTATCTCCAAAGAAAGCTGCTGAAGTAGTATATGCAAATGTTTACGATCAGTGGGGAGAGGTAGAATATAGAAAGGTAATGGACATGATAACGTCTATTTTTGCGTGAGAAGATGTCTTTCTCTTCTGTACAAAATTTTTCTTTAAGAAATGATGTACTGATAAATCTAGGTACGTTTCTTTCCAGAAGATGGTCCGGAAATAATAAAGCAACTCTTTTATTGATAGAAGATAAAGCCCCCACGACTAATTTAGAAAAAAATACCATCTCTATGCCCTCATTGAGCTACTTTAGTGGAACAGAATTTCAAAAATATCGTCAGTGGCGTGTTTCGTTATGGTATGAATCGATGCGATTAGCGCTTTCAACAAAAGCTCTAAGCAATGATCATGCCTTTGGATATATATTAAACTCAATAGAATTGAAGAGGATAGAAATTTTAGGGCTACGAGAATGGAGAGGTATGGAAAATGAAGTAATATTTAATGAAGGAATTTCATGGTTATCTCGCCCTTTACTGAATTCATATATGGGAAGCATAAGATTGTGGAGGCATTCTATCAATACCTTACCACTGGTTATGTAAAGGGTGAAATGTTTGGTTCAGAATCTGATCGGGTTCAGAACGCAGTTAACTTTGCCAGAGAATTGATTGATGAATCAATAGATAAAAATCACAGAACTGAATGGATAGAGCGACAAATTCCTAAAATAATTAAGATTCTTCAAATTGATTCTCTTTTCACTATTCCAATTGTTACCCTTAAGAGTAAGGTCGGATTATCAATGACAGAAAAAAATTTGGTAAGAGAGATAGAAAGGGTGATAAAAATTCGAAATAAAGAAAGGGAAAAATCCACTAATGACATTATGGAGGGTGTCCAGATATTAAGGGAATATGAAAGTCTTGCAAAGGAGAGTAAAAAAACAGATAACAAGGGTTACTCAACTATGGAACAATTTGGATTGGAGGTTCCCGATAGTGTGGATTTAGACGAAAGTATAATTTATGATAACGATTTGATTAGAAAGTTAAAATCAGTTATTAGGTCTTGGAAAAGGGGATGGAGAGAAATACATGATATAACGGGCGAGGAGATTGATATAGAATCCATTATAGAATCGCAACCAAAGCCATTTCTAACGGATTACAAAAACACTATAAATACCAAAATAGCTCTATTATTGGATCATTCTAGCAGCATAGATGAATACGAATTAGAATACAAGAAGGCAACAGTTGCACTTTGTGAGGCTTTAAAATTTTTGGATGTAAAATTTTCTGCTTATGCGTTTAATACTAAAAACAAGAAAGTTACGTGTTGGGTAATAAAACATCCAGATATTAAATGGACGCCTATAAATGCACGTAATTTGGTTCAAATTAAGGCTAGTGGTGGAACACCACTCGCAGAAATTTATAATTTATTGTTACCATTGATGAAAACATATAAACCTGATATTATGATAACATTAACTGATGGTGAACCTTCTGATTTCAATGCAGTGCGATCTACAATCAAAACTTACAAGATGAATGGAATTCACATGGTTGCCGTCGGTGTAGGCAAAACTGTAAATAATGCTATCAATATTGGTTTGAATCTAAAATATCTAGAGTACGAAAGGATTCTGGTTGTTAGCCAGCTTGATGAAATTCCAACAAGAGTTCTTTCACTTTTACAAGTCTAATTAGGCTTGTGTTTGTAGTGGGTCGATTTATTCATTCTAATAACATGGAGAAGAAATTTAGATTGTATACTTGTGTTCTTTCTTGACTTTTTCCCAATCTGAAAGAAATAGAGATAAGCCTTTATCAGTAAGAGGATGAGCTAGCATTTTGCCCAATATATCAGGTGGGAGTGTTACTACGTGTGCGCCCAACTTTCCTGCCTCGATAACATGAATAGGATGTCTCACGCTGGCAACCAACACTTCAGATTGATAACTATAATTGCTAAAGATCTGGACTATTTCCTTAATAACAGTCATTCCTTCCTGACCAGCGTCATCAAGTCTTCCTATGAAAGGACTAACGTACGATGCTCCTGCCTTTGCCGCCAACAATGCTTGATTTGATGAAAAGATCAAAGTTACATTTGTCTTAATTTTATTCTCACTGAGTTTTCTTACTGCCTTTAATCCATCCATTGTCATAGGGACTTTTACAACAACATTTTCACCAAATTTTTTCAACCGTAATCCCTCTTCAAGCATTTCTTCAGTTTTTGTTCCGACAACTTCCAAATTTACAGGACCTTTTACAATCTTTACGATCTCTCGCATTATATCTTCTGGATGTCCTTTCTCTCTAGAAATGAGTGTAGGATTTGTTGTAATTCCATCAACTACGCCCATATCAGCAAATTTCTTAATAGACTCAATACTTGCTGTATCAAGGAAAATTTTCATTTCTTTAACCTTTTTCTTGTTTTAAGAACAGATTCTACTATGCGATCCGAGCTTAAACCATATTTACTCAAAAGTGATTCTATCTCAGTTTCTCTAGCGGATTCACCAAAAATATCTGCTACACCTATCCTATTTACAGGAACAGGATAATTTTCAGCTGTTACTTCACAGACAGCACTCCCGAGACCTCCTATAATACTATGTTCTTCAATAGTAACAATTGCGCCAGTATCTATTGCCGCACGGTATACGAGTTCAACATCGATTGGTTTAATTGAGTACATATCTATTACTCTACAAGAGACACCATATTCTTTTTCAAGTGTTTGTGCTGCTTCGACAGCTTTTGAAACCATTAGACCACAGGCAATCAAAGTAATGTCAGAACCATCTGTAGTAACGTAACCTTTGCCAATATCGAATTGATCAAAATTATCTTCGTATATATTGGAATTTGACGGACGTGCAAGACGCATGAAAAAGGGTCCTGGAGTATAACTTAGAAGGGGAATTAGATTTTTTACAGCAATGGAATCTGAAGGAACAAGTACCCTCATATTTGGAATTGTTCGCATTGTAGAGATATCCTCGATTTGTTGATGGGAGGCACCATCTGGACCGACTGTAAGTCCAGCGTGTGATACAACTAGTTTTACGTCTAGAAATGGATAACAGATAGTATTTCTAATCTGATCAAGACATCTACCAGGTAAAAATGCAGCGTAGGTACTTGCGAAAACCACTTTACCTGCAATAGCCAATCCAGCAGCTATCGAGACAAGATTTGCTTCTGCTATCCCAACATTGTATAACCTATTAGGAAATTTATCGCTGAAGAGCTTTGTCTTGAGTGAGTCGGTGGTATCTGCTCCAACGCAAACAATGTTAGGATCTTTTAAACCTAATTCGACTAGAGCCTTACCGTAAGCAGTTCTCATATCAGAAATAATTTTCTTATCACTTAATTGCATGGAGATCCTCCTCAATTCCAAGTTCCTTTGCCAAAGGTATAAGCATACTTTTACGTGATTTTATCCAATCAGATCTCATATCATTTATAGTTGCCAATTCTAATAGTTTTGTTTCAATTGCAACATTGGCCTTATGTCTCAATTGGATAATATTCGAATTGATATCGGGTGATCCATAAACTGCGTTACCAGCTACCATAATTCTGGCCCCTGCGTCAAAAACTTGCTGAAGGGTTGTTGCGTCAATACCTCCATCAGCTTCAATGAATCCTTTATAGTTGTTGCCTTTCAAAGTCTTGACTATTTCGGCCATTTTGTCCAATGTATCTGGAATAAATTTTTGGCCTGCAAAACCAGGATTCACTGACATTATTATCATAACATCAATGTTATTAAGGTGCTCAATAAGCCAAGACGGAAATTGAGTTCCGGGATTTAAAGCAATCCCAGGACTGATTCCAGCCTTTAGTAGCATTTCGTTTATTTCCACAAATTCTGATGCATTGCACGCTTCAACATGAACTGTAACAATATCACAACCGACGTCTATGTATTCTGCTACATGATTGATTGGTTTTTCAATCATCAAATGAGCATCAAAAGGAATGCTTGAGATTTTTCTCAAGTGTTTAATAGTATCTGCAAAAAATGAAGTACTCGGTACAAATTTACCATCCATAATGTCTAAGTGAATAAGATCTGCACCGGCACGTTCAGCTCTTCTTACTTTTTCTTCATAATTTTCAGGCTCCCCTGCAATGATTGATGGCGCTATCAAAATTTCACTTTGAATTTCCTCCAGTAAAATTGGAACATGTTTTTTTGGAGGAGCTTTGCCATGCCATTGTGGATTATTCGCCATATGTTTGATTCCCTTGCCCTTAGTTGTATTTGCAATAATGATTGATGGCTTATTTTCTACTTTTTCAACTCTACTCAATGCATCTATTAACTGTTCTATCTTGTGTCCATTTACTTCTACTACATTCCAATTAAAAGCATCCCATTTGTCTCTAACAGGATCCAGAGGCATTATCTCTTCTGTAAATCCATCTTGCTGGATCTTGTTCCTATCAAGGATAGCTACCAGATTATCCAATTTAAATTTTGAGGCGGCCATAGCAGCTTCCCATATTTGTCCCTCGTTTGATTCACCATCACCAATCAAGGTATAAACTCTGTTATTTTGCCCATCTCTCTTCTTTGCAAGTGCAATTCCTATTGATACTGATAAACCGATTCCTTCAGATCCACCTGAATATTCTATGCCCGGAAAACTGTGATTTTTTTGCCGTTCTGAATATCTGACTGGATGTCCTTGTAGGCGCGAACCAAGCATTCTTAGTGTCTTTATTTCCCTTGTATCGATATATCCAGCAGTAGCCAAAACTGCGTAGAATCCCGGTGCGGAATGTGCTTTCGAATTAATGAAAAAATCTCTTTCTTTCCAGAAAGGATCACCGGGTTTGTGTTTCATTTTATGAAAATATAGAACTCCCATTATCTCTGCTGCTGAGAAAGATGCTCCTGGATGTCCCGAACCTGCTTCTGCGATTCCTTGAATCGCCAACATTCTTACATCTCTTACCTTCCGATTGAGCTCAAGATATCTCATTTTTAGAGCCATTTAGATACCCCAAATAGAACCCAAGAACACCATCATTGGATGTTTATTGTAATAAGATTGCTCGATAAAAACATATGTAATTTTGATTTTGAGTTTTCTAATTTCGTTCTCATTAGCATTATAGAACATCAGATTTTTCAGTATGTAATTGTGAGGTAAAAAGGTGAATCAAAATCAGCGAGGTTATCAAAATTCACAAAAAATATTGCAAAATCTCAAGGAAAATTGGATGTATTTAGATTTATTAGAAATAAGGGCCAATAATAGAATATGAGTGAATACGAGGATCTAAAAACAGGAGACATAGTGGCTGAAGCACTCGTTGATTGGAAGGTTGATGTTGTTTTTGGTATTCCTGGAGATAGCATCAATGGATTCATAGAAGCCTTAAGGGTAAGAAAAGACAAGATCAAGTTCGTCCTTGTAAGACATGAGGAATCTGCTGCCTTGATGGCGTGTGGATATGCAAAGTATACCGGAAAGATTGGTGTATGTACGGCGATAGCAGGTCCAGGCGCAATACATCTTTTGAATGGCTTATATGATGCCAAGGCGGATAACACTCCTTTAATTGCTATTACAGGAGGAACATCGACAGATTTAATGAATTCAAGTTTTCAACAGGATGTGAATTTATTACAACTTTTCTCTGATGTTTCTGTTTACAACAGTATCATAGGGTCGCCGCAACAGGCGGAAATGGCAGTAGACATAGCATGTAGAACTGCATATGTTCGTAAAGGAGTTAGTCATCTTAACTTACCAACTGACGTACAGGAACGAAAGCTGGAGGGCCATTATTCAAGACACAAAGTTCCAGGGCATACGTCTGATATCTTTGTAACACCCACATCTGCTGATACAAAATTGATTGAAAAAACTGCTGAAATTCTGAACAATGGTAAAAAAATTGTGATCCTAGTTGGTCAAGGTGCCTTAAATGCTTCAGAGGAAGTCATAGCCGCCGCAGAGAAACTTAATGCTCCTATAATAAAAGCAATGTTAGGGAAAGCAGTTGTTCCAGACGATCATCCTTATAGCTTGGGTGGAATTGGTTTTTTGGGAACAGAACCTTCGAGTGACGCCATGGTTGAATGTGATACATTATTCATGGTAGGAACATCTTTTCCTTACATAGAATATCTTCCGAAGCCAGGACAGGCTGTAGGTATTCAAATTGATATAAAACCAGAAAAAATTGGATTAAGATACCCAGTTAAAATTGGTCTAATAGGAGATTCCAAACTAGTATTATCAGATTTAATTCCGTTACTGCATGATAGAAGAACTCTGGGCAGAAACAATGACCCAAGTTTGGAATTTCTAAAATCAAAACAAGATGCTATGAGGAAATGGAATGACGTATTGAATGAACAGAGTAGTCGTGTTGATGAACCGATAAAGCCCCAAGTAATTGCTGCTGCAGTATCAGAGGTATTGGAGGATACAGCAATAATATCAGTAGATAGTGGAATCAATACTTGTTGGGCTGCTAGATTTTTAAAAATAAAAAATGGTATGAAGTTTTCAGGATCGGGATCGCTTGCAACCATGGGATGCGCAGTACCATATGCCATTGCCGCCAAGATTGCATATCCAGATAGACAGAGCATTGCATTCGTTGGAGACGGTGGATTTACAATGCTCATGAGTGAATTTGCAACTGCTGTTCAATATCAGCTTCCTATTAAAGTGATAATACTGAATAACAAAATTTTGGGAATGATAAGATGGGAACAAATGGCCTTTCTTGGTAACCCAGAATATGGGATAGAATTTTCGCCTATTGATTTTGTTAAAATTGCTGAAGCATGTGGCGGAAAGGGATTTTCGATAACAAAAATAGAGGATGTAAAACCGGTCATCAATGAAGCTATAATGGAGGACAAAATACCTGTCATAGTCGATGCACATGTAGATCCATTTGAAGCACCGTTACCTCCAAAAATAAGTATGGAGTTCGTTAGAAATATTGCAAAGGCATTTACAAAAGGACAACCTTATGCAAAAGAAATTGGC
>DATADQ010000262.1:0-8699 GCA_036258455.1 Nitrososphaeraceae archaeon
CGGTCAAAGTACCTTATAAGATGACCGAAGCTGATCTTGCCAGGCCAGTAGTAGAAGTCAAAGATTTTTCGACCGGAGTAACAGAATATGAGATTTATACATTCGGCGAAGAAAACGTCATTGTGCCCGTTGACCTAGATAACGGTACGAATCAAAACAATATCTATAAACTTGCAGAATCTAAGATAAAGGATGTAATACGTCGTTTTGATCCCAATCCAGAGATATCTATCCTATCGGACAATAAAGTAAGAATCAAGGTCCAAAAGGACACAATTCCTCGAATAATTGGAAAAGGTGGAAGCACCATAAGTGAGCTTGAAGATATGCTTGGCATAAGGATAGATGTAGAAATGAAAACTCCTACTCTTGGCAAAGAGGTAGACTTTGAAATAAACGAGTCGGGCAATGGAATCGTCATAAAGTTAGACGAAGAATCAATTGGTAACAAAGTAAATTTGTACATAGATGATGAATTTATTTGTGCAAATCAGGTAGGAAAGAAATCAAGAATCAAAATAGACAAGAGGTCTGAAAGCGGTAGAAAGATATTGAATGCTATTATAGCAGGACAAAAAATAAAAATTTTTCAAATTGACAATTGACTTCAATAAGTAAATAAAAACGAATGAAAATCGCATGTATTGGGTAACTGTTCTTGCATTTAATTGTGTTTTGGTTTTAACTAATTCTGTAAATTGTTCCGTCATCAAAAGACAGAACATAAAGATACCCATCAGGTCCAGTCTTTATATCAGTAACTCCTGCAAAACCTTCACCAAATAATATCGAAGCTAATTCGTCGTCACTATCGACAACACGATCAGCCAACCCCGGTGTTTCTAACTTAAAGTCGTTTCTCTCATCATTTAATTCAAATCTGTACAGGTTTCCATAACCTATGTCTCCTACAAACGCATTATTAGAGTACTCAGCGCCTAATTTATCTGAATTTAAAAATTCAATGTCTGTGATACCAAAAGAATCTATAAAGCTCAGAATTGGATCCTTATATTCTGAATTTGGGAAGTTTACTAAATTGTTTTGTGTTGCCCCGCTTTCTGAAATTGGTCCCATTGCTAGTTTCCAGCCACTATTAAATCCTGGGGTAATCATATTAATTTCATCATGTGATTTTTCTCCATTCTCTGTATCCCATAGGGTTCCGGTAACAGGATCTACCCCAAGCCCAAAACTATTTCTTATTCCATAGGCTTGATACCAGTTTAGGGGGTCATTGACGTCATTCCCTTGCAAAGGATTATTAGGCGCGGGTGACCCATCATTTGGATTTATTTTTAAGATAGCCCCACTAAAATCTGGATCTGGACCATTTATTATATTTTGATCTTTTCCATCTCGCTGCAACTCTCCAGTTACTGAATAAAGATATCCATCACTGCTTACAGCCAGTTTACCTCCTTGGTGATTGGTAGCTGGTGTTCCTGGAAGATCCATAAATTCCTCTTCATTTGTTAGTTCCGGACCTGCTCCCAAAGTATATTTGTATATTCTATTTTTTACCCCACCATCATCTACCGTTGCGTACAAGAATATATTTTCACCAACTCTTTCTATTCCCAATAATCCACGTTCATTCTGACTTTCAACAGTAAGTGATACCAGCGGTTGTGGTTGAAGCATTCCGTTGCTAATGGCTCTAACATTCCCATCTTTTTCTAAAACTAAAATATTATTTTCATCCAAGAACAACATGCTCGTGGGAAGTGAAAGACCACTCACGAAAGCTTCCACCTTAAGATTACCATCTTTTACTGATGGTTGTGCATATAACAAATTATTTTGTAGAATAATTGCAAGTGATATAACGACAAAAGTAACGACAAAAGTAATTGGAAGAAATTTTATCATACTCAGAACAAAAAGAACGCTGTAACTATTATATTTTGCCCATGACTCTTTCATTTTTCTTTTATATACTTAAGGTTCCTCTGACAAAATTCCATCTACTAACAATATGGTTCTCAATTGCCTTGCCAAATCAGTAACAGTGATTATACCAACTACTTTTCCGTCTGACACTATGGGCAATCTACGTATCTTATGATTGACCATCCTTTGCACAGCAACTTCTACTGGAGTGTCAGGACTGGCGTACGTTTGTATTTTTGACATTATCGTGCCTACCTTAACTTTTGAAGATACTAAATCTTTGGTACAAATCTTTTTAACAAAATCCTTTTCAGTGATTATACCGATAGGAACGTTTTCTCTCTCGACGATAAGAGAACTTATGCGCTTTTCAGTCATAATTTTTGCTGCTTCGTTAGCTGTAAGTCCTTCATCTATTGATATGACGTTCTTTGTCATTATATCCTGTACTCTATCGTTCAATATTCAATCATAATAATCATCAAAATAAAAACTTAAGTCCCCAAATAACTTTCAGTGGACTTGTGTTTTAATGAAGATCAGAGTAACTAGTATACCTTTACATATAAATTAAAATTACTAGTACTATACAGATAGGGTAGATTCTAAGTGAAGGCAGGAATAGTTGTTTTTCCAGGAAGTAACTGTGACCGAGATGTATATCATGTCTTAAATGATGTTATAGGAATACGTGCCCAATACGTCTGGCATACGGAAAAATCGATAGATGGCTATGACGCCATAATATTACCGGGAGGATTTTCGTACGGAGATAGGTTACGTGCAGGGGTTATAGCTGCTCAAAGCCCAATAGTGGAAGTGGTAAAGAAAAAAGCAGACGAGGGGTTACCAATTCTTGGAATTTGTAATGGATTTCAAATACTAGTTGAAGCTGGACTGTTACCTGGGGCCTTGGTAAAAAATGTTAAATTAGAATTTTCTTGTAAGTGGTTAGAATTGGAAGTGTTAAATGTTAAGACCCCTTTTACAAATTTGTTCAAATTAAATGAGCAGATTAGTATCCCAATTGCACATGGAGAAGGCAGATATGTAATAGGTGATGATGAACTTCATGATCTTTACCAAAACAACCAGGTTGTTTTCAAATATAAAGATCAAAATCCAAACGGTTCTACTGAAATGATTGCAGCAATTTGTAATGAAAAAGGAAATGTCATGGGACTTATGCCACATCCTGAACGTGCATCAGAGCCTATTTTATCGCCCAACCAAGCAAAAAGCAATGCAGGGCTGATATTTCTTTCATTAAAAAATTTTTTATCTTCTTACATAAAGAATTGATTTAATTGATATAGAATGCTAACAGGACAAGAAGAAATCTATTTACTAAAAAAATTACGCAGAATACCTAATTCATTAGAAATTGACATGATAGATGCCGAATGGTCTGAGCATTGTTCATATAAATCATCTAAAAAATATGTAAGAGCATTACCATCATATGGTAAAAGAGTAATTGTTGGACCGGGATATGATGCAGGCGTATTGGACATAGGAGATGATGATGTTATTACCGTTCACATAGAAAGTCATAACCATCCATCTGCAGTTGAGCCGTATGGAGGGGCTGCTACGGGGGTTGGTGGAGTAATACGGGATATTATTTCAATGGGCACGAGGCCAATCGCCTTGCTTGATGCCTTACGGTTCTCTTCTCTGAACGAAGATAATAGAACGTCAAAGTCAAAATGGTTATTTAAAAATGTTGTAAAGGGGATTGCAGATTATGGTAATTGCATTGGTATTCCTACCGTAGGTGGGGATATCGAGTTTGATAATTCCTTTAAAGATTATTGTCTGGTAGACGTTGCTGCAATAGGTCTTGGGAAAAGAGATCAAATTATTTCTAATCATGCAGATGAAGGTGATCTAATATTACTGGCTGGCAATCCCACAGGGAAAGATGGAATTCGAGGAGCAACTTTTGCTTCAAAATTACTTAATGACGAAGATAGGTCAGCAGTTCAAATTCCCGATCCGTTCTTGGAAAAATTGTTGATTGAAGCTACAATTGAAGCGGCTAAAAGCAAATGTATTAATGCGATAAAGGATCTGGGAGGTGGAGGACTATCATGTTGTCTATCTGAAATGTCTCATCTGATTGGCAAGGGGTTCGAAGTTGAGTTAGCTGCGGTTCATACAAAAGTTGCCGATTTATCACCAAATGAAATAATGATTTCAGAGTCACAAGAAAGAATGGTTTACATCATAAATAAGGAAAAATTATCTTCATTTGAGGAGATATTCAAAAAATATGGTATAACGTATTCGATTATTGGTAAAGTACATGGTCAGGATAATCTCAATATTCTTTTTCATGGCAAATCTATAGCTAATGTCTCTTGTAACTTGATGGTAAATGTTCCACTTTGTAATAGAAAATCAAAGAAGCCAAAATACCTGAATAGGATAAAGAAGAAGTTGGACTTGCGTGAGGTAGAGGATTACAACAGTATTTTGCTGCGTTTGTTGGCAAATCCAAATATTGGTAACAAATGCTGGGTCTACGAACAATATGACCATGAAGTTGGATTGAGGACTGTCATAAAGCCCGGGGGAAACGCATCAGTTATCAGAATAAATGACAATAAGTTTGTATCTATTAAATTAGACGGCAATTCCAAACATTGCTATCTTAATCCTTATTATGGCACATTAGGCTGTTTGTCCGAAGCATGCAGAAATGTCGTATGTACAGGCGCAGAACCTATCGGAATTATAGATCATTTGCAGTTTGGCAGTCCTGAAAATTCCCAAATATATTGGACATTCTTGAAGTCAATAGAAGCGATTATAAATTTCTGTAATTATATGGAAATCCCTGTGGTAGGAGGAAAGGTTAGCTTTTATAACGAAACAACTAATTCTCCAATTAAACCGTCACCAGTAATTGGTACTATTGGCTTGATTAAAGGTCGATCGCATATTACCAAGCATGTTCCAACTCTTGGAGATACATTATTTATTTTGGGTCAAACTAATGAGGAATTGGGCGGATCTGAATATTTTGACTCAATTGTCAACTCCGAATACGGAACCGTCCCAAAGGTAGATTTAGAGACGGATAAGAAAAATAACTTGGCTATACTGAACCTAATCCAAAAGGGATTGATTGATTTCGTGCACGACTGTTCTAAGGGTGGAATTGGAACGGCTTTAGCTGAATTATCCATTTCTAGCAACCTAGGGATAAATATTGATTTGAAAAAAATTCCAAATATTTGCTCACGCCCTGAGTACTTACTCTTTTCGGAGAGTCATTCAAGATACATAGTGGGTAGTAACCAGCCAGACAGGTTAAAGAATATATTGAGAAGTAGAAAATGTATTTTTTCTGAAATAGGAAAAGTTGATAGCACGAAGATTCTTAATTTATATTATTCGGGTAAAGAAATAATTAATTTGCCGGTCGACGATCTGAAATGTAGGTACAATACAATGAATCACATAATGGATGGTACTTATTAGCGATTTTATGTGGAGTAAATTTTATTTAAATCCAATTCGAAGAAGTGATCACTAATGGTTCATGAGAATTGTGGAGTTGTCGGTTTTTTTTCATTAGATGGCCATAATGTGATACCTTATGTACTTGATTCTTTGCGAGCGCTACAGCACAGGGGTCAAGAGTCGTGGGGGTTCGCGATACCCTCTAAATCTCCATACAAAAGTTTAGGCTTGGTTTCTGCTTCAAGAAATTTTAGAAACATTATTAAAAAATTCAATTCTCAGGCAGCTATTGGTCATGTCAGATATTCCACTATTGGAAAAAGCAATTTGGACAACGCACAACCATTAAAAATAAAAGATCTTTGCATAGCACATAATGGAACCATAGCCAATGTTGAAGAATTATCCAATATGGTCGGAGGATGCACTTTTTCGCCTCAGACAATGACTGATACTCTACTGGCGGCACAAAGATTGATGATGCATCTTGAAAGGAATGATAATATGATTCAAGCCATTCGTGTATTAAAGGATGAAATGATAGGCTCTTTTTGCTTTACACTTTTAACAGATGACGGTTCTGTTTATGCAGTCCGTGATACGCGGGGATTCAGACCATTAGTGCTAGGACATATTGAAGAATCAAATACATACATGATATCTTCTGAATCATGCGCTATTGATATCGTAGATGGTAAGCTTCTTGGAGATATCCAACCTGGAGAATTATTGAAACTTAGCATAAAAGGAATAGAAAGACAACAATTTTCTACTAGTGAGTATCATTCACATTGTGCTTTTGAATTTACATACTTTGCACATCCAAGTAGTATTATTGAAGGGGTTAATGTGTATGAAGCAAGAAAAAAAATGGGGCATTACTTGGCAAGAAAATATCCAATACATGATGCTGATGTGGTCATCCCAGTTCCTGATTCAGCTAGACCCGCTGCCTTAGGATATGCTGAAGAATTAGGGATTCATTTTGAAGAGGGGTTATTGAAAGACAGATATCGAAAAAAAGGCTCTATGAGAAGCTTTATTGAACCTTATCATGGTGAGCGGATTGAAATTAACAAGGGTATTATTCCAATACCAGAAGTCATCAAAGGAAAAAACGTAGTTGTAATCGATGATAGTATAGTCAGAGGCACAAGTTCACAATCTATTATTAAGATTCTACGTTCAGCCGGCGCATCTAAGATATCACTAATAGTTACTTTTCCCCCTATAAAGTATCCTTGCTATGCAGGAATTGATTTTCCGTCACAAGATGAACTTTTGGCGTTTCAGAATCAGGAGCACGGCGATAGCCATATTGAGTCTGAAGTTGCGAAAAGCATTGGTGCAGATAAAGTAATCTACAATGATGCCATTACATTGGCACAGGCAATTGGTATTGACGAAAAAGAATTGTGTTTTTCTTGTTCTACTGGAAATTACAAACCCCTAGGAATAAAACCAGTTTTCAAGACACGTGCTGAAGTAAAGGGAGACCTGGAACATTAAATTTACAACAAATAAAAACATGTTTTTACTATACATATTGCCAACAAGGATTTTACTAAATTACTTAAATATTTGAAAATTCAACTAATTTGAATTGAAAAGAATAAATCTTATTCTTATTTGCACTGCAGGAGTTGTTTCTCTGTCCTTTCTTTCATATCTAGTTATACAATATTATCAACGTCCTGACTTTTCATTGGAAGTCGACGCCATGAGAGAGGATCAATCTCTTTTCACAAATAGCAGGATTATGTTAACCAACGCAGGTAAACAACCAATTACACATGTTGTTGTTTATTATGGCATTAAAAATGAAACGATACAAACTATCAATCCTGGAGAAAAAATCTCACTCTCACCACCAGAGGGAAGTAACTTAAATTTTGTTAGAATCATGGCAGACAATGGAATAAACATAACTACAGGATACCGAACACCAATCAAAATGCCCGGAATGATGGGTTCATAGTAAGAATAATAATACTTTAAAATTCTAACTGCAAATAAAGTCAGTTAACCTGCAATACTTTCCCGTCTGCAATACGTTTTACAGACAAAAGAAGAATACACGCAATCATGACATTAAAATTACCGATTGCTAATTTTTTTCTATTGAAAAATTCAGTATTCAAAACGCTTTGTCAAGACATCATAAAACTTGATTCATCAATTAGATCTGCAGGGATTACAAATGAAGATGGTATAATATTACATATTAGTCATCGTAAGGGTATCAAGCCATTACTCTCTTCTGAAGAGAGAGCTCAATATGCGATTACTGCGGCCACCAGACAATTTACCAGGCTTAGGTGGGAAGTATTATTGGGCAGGATACAATATGCAAGTTCTCATTATTCCAAACTTATCCGAGCTACTATTCCTATAACAGATGATAATAGAAAATTATCATTCGTGATAATACTTTCTCTTGATGCTGGAACAGATAATTTTCATGAGATAATAGCTGAAAAGATAATCCCATTAATCAAGCAGAAAAAATATGACTTGCTAAAATCTTAGTTCTTGTAAAAGGACATTTTCATCCTGTTTCATATTATTTTGCAGAAAAGCCGCCATCAATAGTCAAAGTTGTTCCAGTAATCCAATTTGCGTCATCAGAACATAGGTAAACGACGGCTCCAGAAATATCACTGGTACTTCCTATCCTCCTTAGCGGAAATGACGACTCTAATAACTCTTTAGACTTCTCATCCTGCAAATAAGGTTCTATCATGGGACTTCTTATTGTAGATGGTACAATACAATTGCATCTAATACCATATGGTCCGTATTCAACTGCTATACTTTTCGTAAACATTATGATACCAGCTTTAGTAGCGCCATAAATGGATAGAGGAACATTTGGAATTGCACGTATTCCTAGCACTGAAGAGATATTAACAATGCTTCCATTTTTTCTTTCCATCACTATTGGCAGAACAGCCTTAGTCATCTGAAAAGTGCCAATCAAATTTGTAGAAATAAGATTATCCCATTGATCTTCACTCATCAGGTGAAACGGAATTGGATCGTTTAGGACACCAGCAATGTTTACAAGAATATCCACTGTATCAAACGCTGATATAGTTTGCTCAATAACATTTAGTACTTCCGCTTCCTTAGTGATGTCTGCACTTACAGCCAGTAAATTATTGCTTTTATCCTTGTCTGAAATAACCTTTGTCAATTTTGAGCGATCTCTACCAACCAGAGTCACCCTACATCCTTCATCAACGAGGCGTTCAGTTGTAGATCTTCCTACTCCTCCACCTGCACCAGTTACAATAGCAACTTTTCCTTTAAGACTCATATCAATCAATAGATCT
>DATADQ010000263.1:0-10356 GCA_036258455.1 Nitrososphaeraceae archaeon
GTTCAATATTTTCTTTATGGGTGGTTTTTCGAAAAGGATCAATGGGTATTTTTCTTTTTCGTGCGACGCGAATATCTGTTACTCCTGATTGTATTAGTTCACTCTTAGAATAGCCTCTCCCATTTCTGGTAATTATGACTCCGTTATTCACTGTCTTCACGATTACGCGCTTTGTAATATCTTTCATAATCTACAAAATTTAAAGCTCTAAATTAAAAGGTTTCTTGTAAGTAAATAGATATTCTAATAAATTGATTCAATTTTTCGATAAGCTTGATTTCATGGAAAAGATGCATGTTGAAAGCAAAGATAATCAAGACTTTGAATAAAATATATTATGTTTCAAAAATTCATTTTGGTCAAGGAGCTGAACGCCGGGGTAGCTCAGCTTGGTCAGAGCGTTCGACTCATAATCGAAAGGCCGCGGGCTCAAGTCCCGCCTCCGGCACGTAATTTTTGAAATACAAATGCCACCTCAAAAATAAAGAGATATTTATGCCATCCATTTTCTAACAATCAAATGTCAATCACATTTGAAATTCTAAAACCAATTATAGACTTTGTCATGTCGTTTATATCCAGTTTAGGATACCCAGGCATTTTTTTCTTGTCGATTTTAGAGAGTGCTCTTATTCCAATACCAAGTGAAATCATTATGCCTTTCTCAGGTTTTCTCGTTAGTAATGGGACATTTGAGCCAATAAGTGTTGTACTTGCAGGTACTTTTGGCAATCTTGTCGGCTCAATCCTAACGTATTATCTAGGAATAAAAGTAGGAAGGGCTTTCATTTTAAAATACGGAAAATACATATTATTTAAAAAAAGCCACCTTGAATTTACTGAAGAGTTGTTTCAAAAATATGGTGATAAAATTTCGTTCTTTTGTAGATTGTTACCTGCGATAAGAACTTATATCTCTCTTCCATGCGGGGTGGGAAGAACCAACTTTATTAAGTTTGCAATTTATACATTTTTAGGATCCCTTATTTGGAATTCAATGTTAACTTACGTAGGTATCCTATTTGGAGATAACTGGGAGAATATCGATAAATATGCAATATATCTCGATATAGTATCAGTTTGTGTTATAGCTGGTTTTATAATTTGGTTTGTTGTTAAAATTCGAAGCCGAAATAAAACGAATCAGAAAAGTGAAGTTTCATATGATGATTAGTAAAAAATACAATTGGAGTGTCAAGAATCATTTCTACACATCTTCGATAGATTAATTTATTGGCATTCAAGTAGTTATCAATGTCTGTGTAATTAATGAATATAGGCATAATATCTGATACGCATGATGATTTGTTAACTTTAAAAAATGCAATAAAGACATTCAATGAAAGAAAAGTGAGTTATGTAATTCATGCAGGAGATTATGTTTTCCCTGGTGTAGTAAAGGAATTTAAAAACTTTAACGGCAAACTGGTAGGAGTACTAGGCAATAATGATGGTGAAAAATTGGGCTTACTAAAAAAATTTCAAGAAATTGGTGGAGAGCTGCAGGGAGAATTTGGGGATCTAGAATTAGGTGGTATTAGAATTGCCATATACCATGGAACAAATAATAAATTGACCGAAGCTATTATTGCAAGTCAAAAATATGATTTGGTCATTTGTGGACATACTCATCTGAAACGAGATGATAAAATAGGCAATTCACTGGTATTGAACCCTGGTTGCGCTCACAGAGACTTTCCAGATATAGATGGAAAGATTGAAACTGAACCATCAATTATAATATTCAATACTTCGGATAAATCCTATGAATTTGTTAGATTGTGACGTTTCTTTGTCTGATATGCTTGGTGGTAAGGATTTGTAAAATTATCTGTCTAATTTGATCTAGTTTTTTATTCTGATTATTTTTACCCTTTCAAGAACTTTCCAATATTCAACTTCTGCTCCTTGCACAATTTTTTCTCTTATTTCGTCTTCTACTGATGAAGTTTCAAACATTTCGAAAGTTTCAAGATCCATTACTTGAAAAGTTTGTCCAGAAATGGAAATGATTTGACCATTTCTCTTATCGATAAGTGGAACATCTACACTGGCAGAAACAGGGGAGACCAAGCTATGCTTTGAGCCATCGAAAACAGAGATTGCAGAAACTCTGGCTTTTGCTGAACCGTGTTTTCCAGGCTTACTATGATCATATGATACTATCCTGCATGGTTCGTCGTCTATAATAATATAGGAACCTACTTTTAGACTCCCCAAGTCCATTGGTTTGCTCAATATTGGTCGAAAAAATAGAAAATTGCTTCATATTTAACGGTTCTGATCAGAACTTAATTATCCTAGTTTTTCCAAAATAGAGAAGCTTACAAGATTAATTAGAGGTATCCCTTTTCTTGCAACATCTTTTCGTGTTTTTTCACAATAATTCTGGTCACTTTGATGACTCTTTTTACCGTCCACTTCTAAAATTACAATATTGTCGGCGTGTGGAAAAATAAAAGGTAATTTCTTATTATTGATAAATTTTAGATTTCCCAAGTTTGCGCTTACAACCATATCTCTTTTTGCCAAGATGCCTGCGATGTCTCTTAACTCGTGATTATCCTGATCGTATCTTGTATAATAAATTGAGACATAACTTACTGTTTCGTGATATTTTTCGAATAATTCTGTTTCATTATTAAAGAGAAATAGGGAACTGTTAGGACTTTGATATTTTGAAATCCCTTCAACTATTTTATCCGGACCAAAATATTTGACTAGAATGTATTGATTAGAATTATTTGGAAAATACGGCTTACTTTCAAATGCAAATGTGGCCGTAGCAAAATACAAATCTTTAGCAATATCAGAATTCTTCCAATAATCTATTAAATTTTGAGCATGGTTATCTCTGGGATAGCATACATATCCACAAGGGCCAATCGAATTATCACTCAATTCTAGAATCGTAACTGGAGAGGAGTATTTATATCATTTTTTATTGTGTCATTCAAATCAATCTTTTAATTAAAATTTTAGAAATTCTAATTAGGAGAACTAGAAACTATTTTGTACTTTGAGCAGTATGCCATAATGCACTGTCTATGTTTTTAATTCTCGACATATAGAATGGAATCATGAAGTAGCATAAGCAGGTAGAAAGTGCCCCGTTGGGGTTTCTCAATGCTACACGAATATATTCTACCATAGCCGTTTTCAGTGTAAGCTGATTCTTGAGCCCGTAACCGAGCTTTTTCAACTGGCCGTGCCCTTTTGATGCCCTTATTACTTGTGAAGAAAAATCTACAAAAGTCTTTGCTGGTTTGAACTGGACAATTGCATTGGGGTTAAAGACTACATCATAACCCATTTCCATTACTTTACTTTGTATGTATAGGTCTATAGCTATTACGCTTTTGGGTATAGTTATTTTTTTAGCTATATCCGATCTTATTGATAATCCTCTCCCCATTACAGTGTATTCTGAAATCTGTCTTTTTCTTACGGACTCTAACCAATCACAAACAAAAATTGTACCTTGAGCCGGAATTCCTTGACCACGAATCGGTCTCGGGTTAGATGCGCATATACCAACATTATTGTTGATTTTGTTAACTAATTCCAATGTACAATTTGGATTTGGTTTCACATCCGCATCATATAGCACAATTATTTGACCAGTCGCATTTTGTATTATGTCGTTCCAGGCATTTGCTGCTCCTCTCCTTTTGCGATTATGAACGAAAATTATTTTTTTGGAATGATTTTTTATAAATTGTTTTACAATATTTGGGGTATCATCTGTTGAATCATCAGAGATGATAATTTCAGAAAGATCGATTGAATTTAGATTTGAACAAATAACACTCTCCAAAATCGTTGTAATGTTTGATTCTTCGTTGTAAGATGGAATTCCAATAGATACTGTGGTCAAACTCCTCTAAATTACAAAGTTACATATTTTACTCTTCAGATACTTGGATTAATAGTGAATCAGAATGCCCATATCTTGCAATTGATTAAATATGAATAAATTTACAAAAATTTATAGACTGAGAATTGACAATTCAGAGTATCTCTCGTAAACCTTTATTGAAAACGAGTAATCTAATTACTCCTATTATAATAGGAACAAACTCAGATTCAAATAATGGTGGCCTTTATGTTATGTCGAATAGAAACCTGATAGATAGGCTTGAAAAAATTCTGGCGTTAGATTTAGACAAGATAATTATTTTTGGGATCCCCAAACTACATGATTCATCCGGATCACAATCATGGAGTAATAAAGGCATTGTTCAAAATACTCTGAGAACCATAAGAGAAAGCTTTGATAAAAAGATTCAGATTATTGCAGACGTCTGTGTTTGTCAGTATAATCTATCGGGCCATTGTGGAGTAGTAGATCAAGATAGATATGTAGACAACGACAAGACTTTAAAACTGATGTCAAAGATTTCCCTTAGTTATGCTGAATCTGGTGCCGACATGGTTGCACCGTCTTCCATGATGGATGGTTTGGTCTTCTCTATTAGGAACAAACTCAATGATGGAGGATTTAAAGATACTAAAATAATGTCATTTTCAAAACAATCTTCTGGTCTTTATTCACCCTTTCGCCGCACCGCATTTAAAAAATTTTCAAAATTAGATAAGTCCGCATATCAAATCGGATACGCTAATTCAAGAGAAATTCTGAGAAAAATAGAACTGGATTTAGTTGAAGGCGCTGATATAATAACAATAAAACCTTCGTTAGGTAATCTCGATTTGATAAGTAGAATTTTCGAAAGGATCAATTGTAAAATAGCTGTTCAACATGTTTCGGGTGAATATGCCATGCTAAAAGCTGCTTCACGCAGTGGGATTATCGATGAATATGAATGGATTATTGGATATTTTACTTCTATGATTAGGGCAGGGGTAGATTTGATAATATCATATGGGGCTGAAGAAATAGCCCCCTTGCTTTAGGATTTCAGTAATAAATACAATTGTTTTTCTGTACATAGGAGATGCCAAGGTATAATGACCGAATTCAAGACAAAGAAACCCATTTTAAGTTATTTTTTATTTTTTCAATTGGATAGCATTGATAAGACCTACCTGACCTGGTCTTGATACAACTCTTGCCAGGCCTAATTCAGTTTCTATTACGGTTCCTTTAGTAATTACTCCTCTTCTTTCGTAGTCCTTGTTAGCTGTATTTTTCATAACTCTCAATATCTTTGACCTTGTAGTTTTCTTCTCTTCGTAATTTGAAACATTTGCAAATTCAACAGTTTTCAAGGCCATCTTTCTGTTATCTCCACGTACCCTTCTTGTGACTTCGAGATTGCTTCCAATAACCGCCTCATTAGGATACCTATCTAATTCAAATTTACGTCTACTGCGCATAGCGATTTTTCTACCACCGGTGTACTTTCGCCCGTATAGGTTCTCGATAGATTTTTTCATCTTTGCATGTTAAATGAAATTGATCCATATTAAGAGGTTTTCTATAAAGCGGTCAAAATAATTATCACTTTACCATCGTTTTGCTTTTGAGTACATTGAGATCATTTATTCCAAAGTATTCTTGAAATTTTCTGCTGGTTCTATATATTTTCATTCGTCCTAAACGTTCGGATTCAATAAATGAATGAGCTCTCAGCTCCTTGAGATGGGTATAAACCTGGCTTCCACGAATCTGAACCAGCCTTTTTGAAGTAATTGGCTGTTCATAAGCAATAAATGATAAAGTTTTCAGAGCACCGACGGGAATTAGGGGTTGTTGAGCAAATCGTCTAATCAATGGCATGTATGCAGGTTTTACTTGAAATACAAATTTCTCGTCATCGAGTTTTGCTATCTCCAGAGCAGTCAAAACATTTTGTGTTTTCTTCATTAGTTCATTTAATAATTTGACTACTTTTTCTTTTGAATTAATTCCTGATGCCCTCATCAAATCGTTAATGGATAAAGGTCTACCGGCAGCATAGAGTGCTGCTTCAATTCTAGCACTGATTTCAGCGTCAGGAAGTGACTGAGGCACGTAGGTCTAACTAATTATGCTTTGTTAATCAATCTTTTCGTTTAAGGAAATCATTATTTCGTCATCTTTTTGCACAAGAAATATTTTTTTCTTCATAGCGAGATATAGTATCGCAATAAAGCACCTGACTATTTCAATTGATTTCATCTTTAACGTCAGGTTCTTAAACTCAACACATTTGTCGGCAGTTACTATGTCAAAAATCATATCCTCATAAGATTGTAAAATCTTCTCAAACTTTACTAGATACTCATCAAAATTGAACGTCTCTACAGATTCGAGATTTAGTTGGTTCCTTCTAGGTTTTGGATTTATGAGTCCATTTATCATATTTTCTAGTACATGCAATAATTCTTCTAATGTCACAGGATAAGTAGGCTCTATTCTAAAAGGAATTTCGATTGGCTTCAAATTTGGAATAGGTCTGATATCAACAATTTCAATCCCTTTTTTGGTTTTGGAGATTTTCTCTAATCGTAAGATGCTCTCCACCTTCAGTCGATAGATTAACGAAGAGGATAAGGCAGCTATGCCGCACATTCGAAGGTCTTTTTTTCCACTTTTATTGATTAGTTTTAACAACATTTCCAAGAGTAATGAAACATCTATTTCCCAGACGTCTTTCTTTGATAATACTGAAGGATTAAAAAGTAAATCAAGTGGTGGTTGTGAAATACTTTTCTTTGTTGTTATGTCCCCTTCCGACATGGATGATTACAACAGGTTTTGATCATATTAATTGGTATTGTCTATTAAAATTTAGATTTACCTTAAAATTATGTAAGGTTGATTGGAAAAACATTCAAAAGTCACTGTTTTGTAAGGTAAAAAAGTGGAGAGTGTTATGGTTATTGGCTTCAAAGAAAGAAATAAGGGACAAAGAAAATCAGGAACGACTTGCAAATGCGATCAGCACATTAGACAGTATAGCTAGAAATAACAATATTCAAAAAAATATTAGAAATATTGTAAGAGAGATATTGATTGGAATAAAGGATGAAAAAAATGGATCTATTTCTGTTAGGGCTGCAAATACCATAAGTATGCTGGACAATGTGACTCAGAATCCGCAGATGCAGTCTCACATACGAACATTGCTGTGGCAGGTAGTTTCAACACTAGAAAGTATAAGAGAATAGGAAAGTAAACCTTCAAATCAAGAGGAATCAATATTCTTGGCTTGCTTTAGTTGAGGCGGAAGTTTTTCTAGTTTATGAGTAGGATTAGCGAGATAATGTCGAGACGCCCCTTCCCCACTGAGCACAATATTACAATTAATACATTTGTATCTTATAGCCAATTACAATTATAGTTATACCCACATATCTAAAAAGATACTGAACAAAACAAGCATTTTTGGCTCCTTTCTCCTGTCTATATTATCAAATGCTAACCAACACAGCCAATCTTGTCAACTAGGATTGTCTTGGTTATCTCCTGATGAGCGTTTATGATTAGTCAGTAATAAAATGTTCATTGCTATTTGTCCGAACAATGCGCATATTGAGTCCAATCTAAATCAAGTATTCGTGTCCAAACTTCACTATTCTACCCTATACTAAACTTGACCTATCTCGAGCTTTTGCAAAATCATTTATAAGAAGGTAATATGATATGGGGGATTATTACTCATAATAGGACCAGCAAGAACAATTTTTGTGGTAGTACTTGTTGCCAAATTATTCTGAATTGATGTATCATGTCTTGCGTTATTGACTACCTTAATTTAATAATTTCTCGGTTGTCCGGAACATTAGATCTTATCTTGAATCTGGAGAAAATATTGCTTGCTATGTTTTCTGATTTTGATCTTTCCCCATGATTAACGAGAACTCTTTTTGGCTTTATTCTTGCAGTAAAATTCATTATCTGATTGAAATCACTATGGCCACTAAAACCATCAATTTTTTGACTTGCACATTTAATTGGAATTACTTTAACCTTTCCTTTTTCATCTAACATGCTGATCTCCATTAAACCGGAATCTATAACCCGTCTCCCTAAAGTTCCATTTATTTGGTAGGAAACAAATATTATTTTGTTTTTCTTATCCGGGGCAATTTTCTTAAAGTATTCTACGGAGGGTCCTCCCTCCAACATTCCAGAGGTGGCCATTATGACACTGGGATTTTCGTCATTAAATACCTCTTGCCTTCTTTCATGCCCATTAACAACTGTAAAATATTCTGATTGAAAAGGATTCACTCCGTTGGACACCGATTTTCTGACCTCAAATCCAAGGTAGTGTGCATAGGACATATGTATTGCACTAGCCTCTGATATCATTCCTTCAATAAAAACTGGTGCCTCCATTAGACGTCCTCCTCTCATTTCTTTATCTAGGACTAACATTATTTCTTGGGCTCTTCCAACCGCAGGTACAGGAATCAGTACTTTCCCTCCGGCAGATAAAGTCTTATTGATAGCATCCGTAAAGGTTTTGTAAACAACAGATTGGTCTGGCATTATATCGATTGTATTTCCATATGTACTTTCAGTTATCAAAGTTTCTACTCTGGGGTAAATAGAAACAGCACTATCCAACAATTGGGTTCTGGCATATTTGTAATCACCGGAATAAAGAATATTATGAGCCCCAAATACATTAATGTGTACTGTAGCACTTCCCATTATATGTCCGGCATTGTTGAATGTAATAGTGATATCTGGAGAAATATCGGTAGGTTTCCCGTAGGGTAACGTTATACAGTGTTTAATAACTTCGTTAACATCTCTTGTTTCGTATGGTAAAAACGTTCCGTTACTCTTGGATATCTTTACGGAATCGTATTGGAGCAGCGTCATTAAAGGAAGAGTAGGTTCAGTGCAATAAACTGGACCCTTATAACCAAATTTGAATAGTGTTGGTAAAAATCCTTGATGATCTATATGTGCGTGACTTATGACTACGGCATCTATTTCATCCAGATCAAAATTAAACCAGTCTAACCGTGGATATGCGGAGATTCCTAATGGTTCACCAGGATTAATGCCGCAGTCTAGAATTATCTTGCTTTCTGAAGTTACGACAATGAAACACGATCTTCCAACTTGTTTAACCCCACCCAGACAGAAAATAACTATTTCCTCCTTATTTCTGATTTTAGACTTAAGTTCAGTAATTTCTGATTTTTTTTCACTTGATTGATTTATGAAATTTAAATTCGAATCATTGCTTTCCAAAACTAGTGGTGGTCTGAAAACTCTTTTGCCTAAGGATTGTAAGAAAAGACTTCTTTCCTTTGCTGAACCCTTCTGAGTAGAATGAATCGTGTTCATACTACTTGATTGAATATGCGGAGAACGTAATGTATGAGCTATCCAACCAGTTGCCTGAGCAATATTGATTACCATATTGGCGTCTATTGATTCGGGATGATTTACCTCAAGAACTACTTCACCAGTGGCATCATCACAAAATACAGCAGATATTGTAACCTCTTTTGGTAACATTTTTATCACCGTTGATCTTGTTTCATCTTCAGATAATCTAATTGAGGGATCAGTTCTTACGACAAACCTTTTTTTAACATTTTTTGAAAGTGACGAAAGATAATAAGTCAATTCAGTTAGCGAAAATTTCGGATTTAATGTATAAAGAGCAACATATGGCCCTTCAAATCTTATACTTGTAATCTGCGATTCATTTGGAATTGATTTTAGTAATATATTTTTAAAGAAATCTTCGTCAATTTTCTTAGTTTGCTGATTTTGATTAGGAGATAAAGAATCAGGATGTTGTTTAAATTTGTTACCATTCTCTAGTGCAGAAATACTCTCATCTCCAGAATTATTACTTAAGTTTTCATTACTCACTTTAACTTTCTTCTAGATACCCCGTCTGATTTTATATACTCCTTACTTCAATAGTGATAATCAATTACTATCACAACGCATTATAGCAATGTCACTAAAGTCCTTTCCGGTTGTATCCACAATGAAAATGAACCTCTCTATTAATATATATTTGGAATATAACTTGCTTCTTCCCACTGTTTATATTAGAAAGGCAGGTAGGGTAGAAATATCGCCACGGCCACAATAATTATTGTTATTGTAGATACTGCTGAGGAAATATTCTTGAGACGATTCTTATCAATTTTGGATCTGCTCTCTATTAGCGAGCCGTACAATTGACCTCCGTCCAATAAGGCAATGGGAAGAGCGTTAAATATTGCAAGATTAAAATTGATAAACCAAAGCCAGAAAAGCGTATTTGCCATTATCGGAAATGAGGTACCAAAAATGTTTGATTCATATTTTGGTGCCATAAAATCTGAAAAAGGTACAATTTGTTCAGCTAACGTCGGAGGAGGAAGTATAGGAACAAGATGATTTATATCAAACGTAAAATATTTTTTGTATAATTCAAGAGCCAA
>DATADQ010000264.1:0-3930 GCA_036258455.1 Nitrososphaeraceae archaeon
GAGACATCAAATCAACTTGCCAAAGTAATTTTGTTAGAAATTAACTACTTCAGGTTTGTTTTGAGGTGAATTCTTTTGTATCTTAAACGTTGCATTCTCTATTTCAACACCTCCATCTACTGCTACAAGACATGCAAGAAATTTGTCGCCTACTTTTATGGGGTTTCCTTCAAAAGTAAATGTAGCTTTGAGTTTATCATCAGACGCCACATATTTGAGCCTCTTTGTTTGGACTTTGTTTGGATTGAGAAAAACTATCCCATGATAGGCGTTTTCATCGTCTTCTACGTTTGGTCTTGTTATAATGACTTTGAAAGCCATCAAGCGTTATTATGATAACGAAGTATTTTAGGTTTCCCATTTTTGGGACGGAGATAATCCCGTGCCGCTTTCAGGGAACTTTAACATCATCTCTCTGGAGAACCTAATTTTCAACGATTCCTAATGATTCTTCCGGAATTGAGGATTATTAAGCTTGTTTCGTAAAGTTCACACGAAAACGTAGTTTATAATTTTCTATGGGATAAATTTGTCTTAGTCATTTAGTCTTTACCTTTCCTCTTTTTGCTTGCTCCATTATCCATAAATCAATTGCTTCCTCTAGAGCCTCACTAAGATTACCTTTTTTAAAACCCTTGTAATCTGCAACTGCTTTTCTAAATCGTTCCTCTGTATTGTCATTGAGGATAATATTCATTTTAGCCATTATTCTTCATAGAGAGACATCAATATATAAGGATAAAGAGAAAACTTTATAGCTAGGTGCATTGTAAGATATAGAGACAGGGAGAAAAGAAGATATGAGCAAACAAGTCTTTGACTATAAAAAGCAAGGAGAAAGTACGAATAAAGAGATGAAAACTATCCGACATTCAGGGAGGTTAGATGAAAATAGATGACTGCTGAAAGTCTTTACCCTATAGCCGGCACGTTAGGCGGTACCTTTTTAGGCTCCTTTTTAATTGGCTACTTTATTAAGAAAATTATCAAAATTCTTATATTTGTTTTTGGTGGGATTTTGGCTCTGTTAATGTATTTGCAATCTCAAGGAATGATAAGTGTAGAAGTTAATGTAGATAAAATTCAAAGTTCTATGGAGGCTTTGGTAAGTACAATAATGCTAAATACAAATAATGTATTTCCAAACAATTCATCAATTGTCGACAGTAATCTTGGTATCCCGTTTACTGTAAGCGTTGCATCAGGATTTATGCTGGGCGTTACTAGAAGAGACTAAGCAGGGAGATAAAATGTATTACAAAAATTATTCTTGCAAGTACGAATAATGTGAATAGGAGACAAGGGATTATGATTATGAAATTATTTAGCCGGTGGAAAGGAGGCAAGACAGAAACACTTTCTCAAAATAATAAAAAAATGATTATTAGACATTCTAAACATAGTCTATTTGATGATATTGTTGGCTTTGATGACGTAAAGTTACTATTTGAAATGTCCATTAAAGCTGAAAGACCCGTGCACCTGTTACTCTGCGGCCCTCCGTCTTCTGGAAAATCATTGTTCATGAACTCACTTACAAGATTGGAAAGGTCTTATTATTCAGTAGGATGCAGTTCTACAAAAACTGGAATATTTGATTATTTGTTTGAATATCGACCACGTTATCTTATCGTTGATGAAGTTGATAAAATGAACAAAAAAGACCAGACAAGCCTTTTGAACTTGATGGAATCAGGTATTCTATCTGAACTAAAACATAATCAAAGAAGGTCAACTCAGCTCAAGACCTGGGTTTTTGCCTCTTGCAATAATACGGATAAACTGATACAACCATTACTTACAAGATTTAGAGATATTCATTTCAAACCATATCCTGAAGACGAATTTGTGGAGATTGTAGTTAATGTCTTGGACAGACAAGAAAGTGTTGATAGAACAGTCGCTCTACTAATTGCAGATGGCGTATTTAACAGGTTAAAAAGTTCAAACATAAGAGAATGTGTTAGGATAGCAAGATTGGCCAAAAATGATCCTGCTCAGGTTAACAGAATAATTAACACTTTTGCAAAGTACGGTACGCTGGAGACATGAGTACATGAGAATTTTGGAGTGTTAAAAAGTTTTTATAATTAATATACTTCCAACCTATAGGCTTATGTCTGCTGGTAGAGTCTGTCTTTGGCTAGGATTTATTTCCACTATTTTTGCATACGGATTATTATAACTTGAACATGACTAGATCAGTTGTAATAATTCTTCTGTGCATAGTGTTGATGATAGTTCCTTCATATGTTCATTTGGGACAAGGACAGACATTCACTTCCCCTACAGCAACAAATCAGTGTTTGGATTTTGATGGTGATGGAACCTGTGAATATATCATACTTGCTAATGGAACACAGGTGGCAAATCCTCTCCAAGCAGAGAAATCCACAGGGACATCAAAGGCACAAGGTACGAACTTTCTACCCTATGATAGTCCAGCGTTAGGGGTAAGCATTCAGCACCCAATTGGCTGGAATATGGAAATAGATGACGATGAACTTGATTTCATACAACTGAAGGATATCGTGAATTTTGAAGTTAATGTAGATAACGAAGCGGCTAAATTGTCCGACTACGTGAATGCAAGGATTAATTTCTTAAGAGAAGAGAGGCCAGAATTCAGCCTTATCGAATCCTCTCCTACTACCATTTCTGGAAATATTCCAGCTCATAAGGTTCTTTACACATTCGTAAAGGACGATAACGATCCCAGAGCTGGAGAGGTTAATAAAGTCATGAGGATATGGGCCGTAAAAGATGCCAAATTATACACCGTTGCATATATCTCAGAGATAGACAATTTCGACACCTATTTACCACTAGCTGATAAGATGGTCGACTCTTTTAGGATCAGTCCAGCTATCCAAAAGACTTCAACTAGTTCGTCTGACTCTAACAATGATAACAGAAATAATGAAAGGAATAATGACAACAATCAGAAGAACTGGCGTGACGATCCCAACTGTTGGTATTATGAAACATTTGTTTGTAACGAAAAGGGCGAATGTGACAATGACAATTTCGATTGTATAACAGACTGTGAAGACGGATCATCGGTGACTACCGGCTTTTCCTGTCCGGGAGAATCTGATGAGGGGGTGCCTGATGATGGAGATGATGAAGGTGGTAATCCGTATTGTGACCTAGTTCCAGACGACTACACTGGAGACTGTCATGATAGAAAAGATTTCAGTGAGGATACTGGATTGTATACATGTAGAGATGGATCACATGTTGAGGACTGGCAAGATTGTGATGATGCAGGTTCACATCCTGACGAACAAGACAGTAATTGTGGTGGCGAACCTTGTACAGATACAGAGAAAGAAGATTCAACACTTGACGACGAAACAGAATATGTAGATGAAACAGGGGAAGAAGAGAATGATGAAGGAGAGGAAGAAGATGAAGCAGAAGAAACTGATGAAGAGGATTCACTATATGGAAACTGATGAAGAGGATCTATTTCCTCAATAGGACAATCAACAACAAAGTCATCTGATTTCTGGGATCACATGGATGTCCAAGACTTAGAAATTGGGATGAATTATTGACTATTATAATGCAGTTTTAGGATGGGATGGAATTGTCAAAGTTGCCTCATTGATAATTCTCCTTGTCATATCCCTTTCCATTAACTCAAAGAGCTTCTGAGACTCATCCAATATTATAGTCCTGTATGCATCAATATAGGATTGTGATGCTGCATATTGACCACTGGAGTACTGGCTAGTATTAATTAAGTAATTATATTTACCTGGGTCCTGCCTTATAGATTCCAATACAGAGGCAACAGCTAATTTCAGAAGATCTCTTCGTTCTGATAATGAATTGTTGACTTCTTTTTTAGCAATCTGTCTCACTTTCTCATATTGACCATTACTCATTAGAATCTCTAAGCTTATCTTTTCCTTTTGTAAATTT